>NZ_VRUW01000035.1:0-47847 GCF_008039475.1 Methylobacterium sp. WL12
CCCCCACCCTAAGCTTCGGACCCTGCGCCGCCTCGCCCTGGCCGCCTTCGCGTTCGGGCTCGGGGCGGGTCCGGCCGCGGCCCAGAGCCTCACCGTCGACCTCGGGACGGGCGGCGCCAGCGAGCGCGCGCTGCAGCTCGTCGCGCTCATCACCGTGCTGGCGCTGGCGCCTTCGGTGCTGATCATGGCGACCTCGTTCACGCGGATCGTGGTGGTCCTGTCGATCCTGCGCTCGGCGCTCGGCACCCAGACCGCGCCGCCGACGACGGTGATCGTCAGCCTCGCCCTGTTCCTCACCGCCTTCGTGATGGCGCCGACCGGCCGCGAGGCCTACCGCGCCGGCATCGAGCCGCTGCTCGCCAACCAGATCACGCAGGTGCAGGCCTTCGAGCGGGCCTCGGCGCCGTTCAAGACCTTCATGCTGAAGAACGTCCGCGAGAAGGACCTGAAGCTCTTCCTCGACATGGCCAAGGTGCCGGTGCCGTTGGGCCCCGAGGCGGTGGGCCTCGAGATCGTCACCCCCGCGTTCTTGATCTCGGAGCTGCGCCGCGCCTTCGAGATCGGCTTCCTGCTGTTCATCCCCTTCCTGATCATCGACCTCGTGGTCGCCTCGGTGCTGATGGCGGTGGGCATGATGATGGTGCCGCCGGCGACCGTCGCCCTCCCCTTCAAGCTGATCTTCTTCGTGCTCGTCGACGGCTGGACCCTGGTCGCCGGGTCGCTGGTGCAGAGCTACGGCGGGAGCTGACGCGCGTCGCTCCTGCGTTTCCCGCCCGACGCGATTTGATGACCCGGCCGGCCCGGCCCATCCCGCCGCCAGGTCGGTCGACACCATCCATCTCATGCGGCGGACCGATCCCAGCGCTCCGCTGCAGGATCTCGACGACGTGCGCGTGCTGGCCAGCGTCGTGACCCTGGACGGCGACACGATCCCGGCGGGCACCGAGGGAGCCGTGGTCGCGGTCTGGGGAGCGGGCGAAACCTACGAGGTCGAGTTCTCCGAACCGCCCGGCGCACTCGCCACCGTCGACGCTGCTCAGCTCGCCCGCACGGGACGCGCGATTCCGTGATCGACGAGGGCTGGTGGCCGGTCCTGGAAATCCCGGACCGCAAGCTGATCGATTATCGTCTGAACCTCGCTCATCCGATCGGCGGACCCAAAGCGCGCTTCTTCCTGTCCTTCGGGTTCGATCGGGCCAAGCCGGACGAGCTTGGCCGTGCCTTGCTGGCACAGGCCGACGCGCTGTTCGGCACGGATGCGCTCCGTTTCGTTGAAGTCGACGGACGGATGCGCCTCGTCGTCGAGGGGCCGGTCGTTGCCCCGGACGGGCGGCGGCCGCACGTCCGCGTCGTCTGGCAGCGACAGGCGACGATCGCTTGGCGCCTCATCACCGCGGTGCCGCTGACGCGTTGAGATCGCCGGCGATGCAACGGGGCGACCGATCAGCGGGGAACGCTCGCGGCAACCGCATTCATCCCGACACGGATCAGAGTTCGATCGGTCGCGTGATGCTCAGCCCGGCGGAGTCCCCTGCCCGTCGGCGCGCTTCTCGGCTTCGCCGCGGGGGGGAAGCGCGGTGTCCGGGTAGCGCTTGCGGTATTCGGCCAGGAAGGCCGCCAGCGTCTCGGCGTTCGTCGCCTTCTGCGCGATCTCGCGAAAGCCGGGCTTCCTGGTCGCGTCGGCGCTCGTCAGCAGCGCGAAGGTGCGGGCGTCCGCGCTCTCGGCCATGGCGCCTGCGAACTTGGCCTTCAGCCGCTCCAGCCCGATCGGCTCGCCCGCGAGGTCGTAGGCGATGCCGGCGCGGATCACGTCGGAGCGGGTGGCGTCGTCGAGCGCCTTGCCGGTCCGCCACGCGTCGCCGAGCAGGGCCTCGTGCGCCTCCCCGGCCTCGCGCCAGCGCCGGGCCGACCACAGGATGTCGGCCCGCAGCCGCACCGCATCGGGGCCGGCCTCCCCCTCGATCGTCTCCAGCGCCAGATCGGTCCGCGACAGGTCGGAGAGTGCGCGCGCGCGCAGCAGCGCCCGGGCGCGCCGCAGGTCGCGCGGGAGCTCGGGCAGGTAGGTCCCCTCGATCGCCTCCAGCGCCTTCAGCGGCTTCCCGTCCATCAGGCGGATCGTTGCGAGCTGGGTCGCGACGCTCGACCGGGCCGGGCCGGTGAGGCGGTGGTCGAGCTGGTATTGCAGCAGCTCGGCCGCCGGATCGAGCAGGTCGAGGCCGACGAGCCGTTCGGAGAGGCGCCGCACGATCGCGTCGCCGCGCCGCCCGATCGGGGCGAACTCCTTGAAGTCGAAGTACAAAGCCACCGCGTCCACGCCGCCCAGGGCATCGCCGCGCGGCGAGAGGTACAGGTCGTCGAACAGGGACGCCGCCTCGTCGTGCAGGGCCCGGTTCGACGCGGCGTCCGGCGCGATGGCGTCGATCGCGCGGACGGCGGTGAAGGCCTCGCGATAGCGCCCGGCCGCCATGTAGAGGCGGGCCAGGCCCGCGGTGATCGCGTCCTCGATCTCCCCGCCGTGCCAGGTGATCGCTTGGCGTTCGAGGCGATCGATCGCCTCCGCGGGTGTGAGGTTGCCGGCGTCGCGGCCGAGCAGCGTGCCACGCAGGGCCGCCGCCGCAGCCACCGGGCGCTCGCCCGATTCGGCCAGGCTGTCGTAGGCCTCGAGCGCCGCCTTGGTCCGGTCGGTCGCCTCGTCGATGCGCGCGCGGACCAGGGCGACGCGGTCGCGATCCAGGTGCGACAGGTCGGTCGTCGTGAGCAGTACGATCCGCCGCGACGCGGCGTCGATGTCGCCGGTCTCGATCGCCGCTTCCGCCGCAAGCGTGCGGAGCGTCGCCTGGAGGGCGAGCGGGTAGCGCTCGAGCAGCGGCATCGCCTGGGAGAGCCCCTCCTCGGCCTCGCGCCAGCGGCCCGCCTGCCCGTCGGCGACGGCGCGCCACAGCACGGCTTCCGGGTCGCGCGCCAGCGTCCCGGCTGCCAGCGCCTTCCGCACTTCGGCGTTGCGGCCCATGCCGGCGAGCGATGCGGCGCGCAGGATCGCGGCCTCGCGGCTGCTCGCCACCACCGGGTCGTCGGCGCAGGCCAACTCCAGAGTCGTCAGGGCCTCGGCGGCGAGGCCGTTGGCGAGCAGCGTGCGCGCCAGCATCACGCGCATCGGGCCGCGCGTACCGGCCGAGGCCGCGATCGAGGCCGCGAACTGCGTCCGGATCGTCTCGCGCACGTCGCCGAGCCGCGCCTGCGCCCAGGGCTCGCGCTGGATCGCCAAATCCGACACCTCGGCCAGCGGTGCGTCGGGCGGGCGTGCCACGGCCGAGATCGCGAGGCCCCCGTCGCGCCCGACGACGACGCCGTCGAGGTCGGGGCGGACGGTGAGGTCGTCGGCCTGGGCCAGCACGGCGACGCCGAAGCGGCTCGGCAGCAGCTCGAAGTCGACGAAGCGCTGCCGCTTGGCGATGCCCGCGGGCTTCCAACCCCGCGCCGTCACGACGGCGACGCGTTCGCCGTCGAGGTCGAGCCAGGCGGCGCCCCCCGGCTGCGGCAGGCCGATCGCGACGCGGGAGCGCCCGGCGGCATCGGGCAGGCGCGTCGGGGCCAGGGTGTCGCTCGGGCCGAGGTTGTCGCCCGCGATCAGCTCCCAGGCGCCGGCGGCGGCACCGGCCCGCACCGGCACGAGGTCGAGCAGGACGCCGGCGGGCACCGCGAAGCGAAGCACCGTCTGCCCTCCCATCCGCAGCGGCTCGCCGACGGAGCGCAGGGCGCCCGTTCCGGCAGCCGGGAGGGCGACCGGCTCGGCGGTCTCGAAGACGAGGTTGGCGATGCCGCCGCGCTCGAACAGGGCGACCGGCGGGCGCTTGGCGAAGGGGAAGACCAGGCCGGAGCCGGCCTGACGCTCAGGCGGCTCGGCCAGGGGCGGACGGGCGGCGGCCTCCGAGGCGCCGGAGCGGGAACCGGGCGCCGGAAGGTCGGCCTTGGTGGGGCTCTTGGCTCCCTCACCCTTGCCTCCGTCACCCTTGCCTCCGTCACCCTTGGACGCTTCGCTTTTCGCCGCTTCCTTGGGCTCGGCCTTGCCGGCGCCCTCGGCCCTGGCGGCGTCGAGCTTTACGACCTCGAACGCGGTCGCGTCGGCCTTGGCCGGGTCCTTCTTCGCGACGATGTCGAACACCACGGCGCCGTCGTCGCGGTCGGTGGAGACCGTGAACCCGTCGGCGACCGCGACCGCGAGGCCGGCCGAGGCGTCGTCCGCGGTCGCGGTGAGGCGCGCCATGTCCGGCCGCAGGCGGCCTCGGGTCTCGGACAGGTCGAAGCTGTAGGCGCCGGGCACGCGCAGGCGGGTGGCGCCGCCCTCCGGGTCGATCGTCGCCGCGACGCCCTCGGGCAGGCGCACCGTCAGGCGGGTGAGCGTCGGCAGCTTCGCGACCTCGACGCCGAGCGGGCGGCGCACGGGGGCGGGGTTGCGCGCCTTCAGGATCGCCTCGGCGGCCCGGGCGCGGCGAGCGAGGTCGGCGACGACGTCCGGCGGCAGGGGCGGCGGCAGGGCGGTCCAGTTCTCGGGCAGCAGGTCGACGAAGACCTTCTCGCCGGCCTCCTGCACGTTGACGCGGATCGGCCGCTGCAGGGCGAGCCGCAGCCCGCTGCCGTCGGGATCGCGCCGGACGGCGGCGAGGTAGCCGGGCAGCTCGGAGACCAGCCGCTCCGGTCCGGCCTCCGTCCGCTCGTCGTAGTTGAGCACCAGCACGCCGCCGGAGAGGCGCGCCTTGATCGAGACCGCGCTGTCGAACGTGAAGGCGATGCGGGCGTAGCCCTGCGCCTCGGTGCCGGAGACGGCGAGGAGCTTGGCGGCCTCGGCCGGAAGCCCGAGGCCTGCCAGCATCGCGAGCGCGAGGCCCGCGCGGCGGGGCATGCGGCGGACCCTTGGTCCCGTCTCGAGCCACCCGCCCATCGATACGCCGCACCCGGGGGCGGCGGGCGCCCCGGACAAGGGACGCAACGCTCCGACGCCGCTGAGGGCCGACACTGCCGGATCGCGGCTAACGCACGCTTAATCGTGGTTTCGGACGCCGTCCCGCGCCGTCCCCGCGCGCCTCAACCGAGACGAGGGTCAGCGTTTCACGATGAGGTTCGGGACGATCCGGCTCGACGGGCCGAACGTCTCGATCGCGCGCTTGCAGTTCGCCGGCACGTCCTTCTGGTAGGTCTCGGAGAACGAGCGCGCGACCATCGCCAGCTCGCCCTGCTCCAGGTCCTTGGGGTCGACCCCGAGGCGCTCGACGGCGCCCTTCAGGAGGGCCGGATCGCCCTGCAAGTCCGGGCATGAGCTGTTCGTAAAGCCGACCAGCCCGGTGAGGCGCGCGGCCATGACGCGCTTCTTGTCCATCGGCGGGGCGTCCGGCGTCGAATCGGGCGGGCCGCCGGAGGGAGTGGCCTCCTGCGCGACGAGCGGGGCGGCGAGGCAGGCCAGCAGCCCCGCCAGGATCATCGTGTCGCGCATGCTCGGCCCTCTCGTCGTCTCGCCTGCCCGGGTCGGCGGCCTTGCCGGCCGCTCTCGGTGTCTGCCGTCCGTCGTCGGATCAGTTGGTGAAGGCGATCGCCCGGTCCCAGACCGCCGCGAACCCGCCGAGCGGCACCGCGATCGGCTGGGGCTCCTCGTTGCTCGGTTTCACGCCGATCACTTGGAGGGTCTTGGCGGTCCGCATCGCGTCGGTGGCAAGCGTCGGGAAGCTGATCGGCACGAGGCAGCCTTCCGCGCTGCACGAAATGTAGGGCGCGCCCTTGCCCAGCACCACGTCGTCGAGCTTGAACGTGACGCCCGGGTCGATCGAGAGGCCGAACGGCATCAGGATCAGGCCCTCCGCCCGCCCGTCCTTCGGCGTCCGCAACTCGAAGGCGAACAGGCGCTTGCCGGTCTTGTTGTCCCCTTGCGACTGCATCAGCATGCAGGCGGTGTTCGTCTCGGGCCGGGTGCAGGTGAGCGTCCACTCGCCGTAATTCTCGGTGATCGAGAGCGCGCCCGCGGGCCAGACCGGTGCCGGCTTGGCGGCGGCTTTGGCGTCGGCCGCCGACGCGGGCGTTGCGGCCGGACTCGCCTTCGGTGCCGGCTTCGGGACGGGCGGGCGCGGCTTCGGCTTGACCTTGGGGGGCGCTGCAGGCGCGGCGTCCGGCGCCTCTTCCTGCGCGGCGGACGGGACGGCGCCCACGGACAGCGCGATCAGGGAGGCCGCGAGGAGCGCGGCGAGGCGCGCAGAATGGCGAGATGCGCGGATCGGCGACATGCGAGACTAGGCCCCCCTCGGCCGACATGGCTTCGAGGAAGGCGCCTAAAGCCCGGGGCGGGGCGGCGCAATCCGGCGCCGCCGGATTTTCCGGCGCGGGGGTCGGATCAGGCGTGCGGAAGCGTCTCGGCGGCGCGGGCGCAGCGACGCTCGAAGGCGTTGCGGCCTTCGCGACGGAGGGCGCGGACCACCGTGAAGGCGAGGGTCAGAAAACCGGGATCGCGATCCCGGGGCTCGTCGGCGGGGGCCGGGACGTGCGCGGTGAGGACGGACAGCATGGACGACTCCGTGCGACCTGCGACCCGGAACGGGTCTCCGATCGATCTTGCGATGCAGCATGCGATCGTTGTGCGGTGCACGCAACGCACCGGTTCGAAGGTCTCGCATGCAGAGGTCGCATGCATGCGCAACACGTCGTCAACACCTCTGCGGTTCGCGCGGGCGCCGTGCGGTTGACCCTTGCGGCATGAGGCGGCACTAGGTCCGGCATCCACGCGGCGCCCTGCGACGGCCGAGAGCCCGGAACGGCAGCGCCGCCGGGCGGCCTGAGGGGACGTCGCGTTCGCGGACGGGCCCGGCCTGTCGCCCCATCGTCACATCGGCCGCCTAACCCGAGCCGCCTCTGCGCGCCGCGCACATCCGAAGGACCGCCCCCGCCATGACCGATACGCCGAAGCCAGGTTCGAACAAGGCGCCCGTCCACGGCCGCATCAGCGGGCCCATCGTGATGATCGGGTTCGGATCGATCGGCCGAGGCACGCTGCCCCTCATCGAGCGCCACTTCGAATACGACCACGCCCGCTTCACCGTGATCGACCCCGACGATTCGCATCGCGCGCTCGCCGACAAGCACGGCCTGCGCTTCGAGACGGTGGCCCTCACCCGCGAGAACTACCGCGACGTGCTCACCCCGCTCCTCACCGAGGGCGGCGGCCAGGGGTTCTGCGTGAACCTGTCGGTCGACACCTCGTCGCGGGCGATCCTGGAGCTGTGCCGCGAGCTCGGCGCCCTCTACATCGACACCGTCGCCGAGCCGTGGCCGGGCTTCTACTTCGACAAGGACAAGAGCCAGGGCGACCGCACCAACTACGCCCTGCGCCAGGACATCCTCGACGCCCGCGCCGCCAGCCCCGGCGGCACCACCGCGGTCTCGTGCTGCGGCGCCAACCCCGGCATGGTGTCGTGGTTCGTGAAGCAGGCGGTGCTCAACATTGCGAAGGATACCGGCGTCACGACCCCCGAGCCGAAGTCCCGTGAGGAATGGGCCGCGCTGATGCGCGAGGTCGGCGTCAAGGGCGTGCACATCGCCGAGCGCGACACGCAGCGCGCCAAGCACCCCAAGCCGCAGGGCGTGTTCGTCAACACCTGGTCGGTCGAGGGCTTCGTCTCCGAGGGCAACCAGCCGGCCGAGCTCGGCTGGGGCACGCACGAGACCTGGATGCCCGCGAACGCGCGCGAGCAGGAGAAGGGCTCGCGCTGCGCCATCTACCTGCTCCAGCCCGGCGCCGACACCCGCGTGCGCTCGTGGACGCCGACGGCGCAGTCGCAGTTCGGCTTCCTCGTCACCCACAACGAGGCGATCTCGATCTCGGACTACTACACGGTCCGCGAGGGCGATCGGGCCGCCTACCGCCCGACCTGCCACTACGCCTACCACCCGGCCAACGACGCCGTGCTCTCGCTCCACGAGATGTTCGGCAACGCCGGCAAGGTGCAGGAGAAGCACCACATCCTCGACGAGGACGAGATCGAGGACGGCATCGACGAGCTCGGCGTGCTGCTCTACGGCCACAAGAAGAACGCCTACTGGTACGGCTCGCAGCTCTCCATCGAGGAGACCCGCCGGATCGCACCCTACCAGAACGCCACCGGCCTGCAGGTGACCTCGGCCGTGCTCGCCGGCATGGTCTGGGCGCTGGAGAACCCGGAGGCCGGCATCGTCGAGGCCGACGAGATGGACTTCCGCCGCTGCCTCGAGGTCCAGACCCCGTATCTCGGGCCCGTCGTCGGCGTCTACACCGACTGGACCCCGCTCGCCGGCCGCCCCGGCCTGTTCCCGGAGGACATCGACGCGAGCGACCCCTGGCAGTTCCGCAACGTGCTCGTGCGCGGCTGAAGCCGGCCGTCCGCGATCGTTGCGGACGCCCCCCGGAATGCTACCATCGCGGCCTCACCGGAGGAGGCCGCGATGGCTGTTGCCCGACGCCTCGACGACCTCGCCGAACGCAGGGACGCGCACGCCCTCCCCGGCCTCGCAGTGCTGAGCGATGCAATGGACGACTTCGCGCCGATTCCCGACATCGTCGTGCAGTGCGGGCCGCTGCCGCGGGACGGCTACACGCGGGACCCGCTCGTCGTCGCGGAGGTGCTCTCGCCGTCGACGATGAGCATGGATCGAGGCCGCAAGACCGACTTCTTCCGGACGGTCGCATCGATCCGGACGTTTCTGATCGTCTACCTGGACGCGCATCGCGTGGAGGTCTGGCAGCGGGACGCCGGCTGGGCGATGCGGATGCTCGGCCAGGGCGAGGCCGTCGACCTTCCCGAACTCGGCGGCACGCTCGCGGTCTCCGACATCTATGCCCGGGTGGAATTCTGATCGTTTGCGGATGACGTCGGTCGCGCGCCGACCCATCTCGTGACATTCTCGCCTACGTGGTTCGGAGGCTCGCATGGCAGTCGCGGCAAAGCGGGACGACCGCATGGGCGTCGCCGAGTACCAGGACTGGGTCGCCGGCCGCCCGGACGACGAGCGCTGGGAACTGCTCGACGGCGAGCCGGTCCTGATGTCGCCGCCGAGCGAGCGGCACCAGACCATCGTTTTCACCTTGTCACGAAGGCTCGCCGAACTCGTGGAGCCGAAGGGCTGCCGCGTTGTCCCCGGCATCGCCATCGTGAGCCGGCACATGGACGACATCGCGCCGATCCCCGACGTGGTGGTGCGTTGCGGTCCGATCCTCCCGGACGTCTACGCCTCCGATCCCGTCCTCGTCGCCGAGGTGCTGTCGCCCTCGACCATGAGCGCCGACCGCGGCCGCAAGACCGACTTCTACCGCGCGGTCGAAAGCCTTCAGGTCTTCCTGATCGTGTACCAGGACGAACCGCGGGTGGAGGTCTGGCGGCGCCAGGAGGGAAACGCCTGGCGCAAGCAGGCACTCGGCCTCGACGGCGCGATCGAGCTGCCCGAGTTCGGCGGCGCCCTGCCCGTCGCAACCGTCTTCGCCGGTCTGTCGTTCTAGAGCATCCTCCTCGCGCGAGCCGGCATCCACCGCGTTCGCCAGTACTTTGACAAACTCCCAGCAGGTCGTCGCCCTTGCCCCATTTCGAAGACTTCTACGCCGACAAGCTGCGCGGCGGCCTCGGCCTCACCGATGCGGAATCGGTGATGGACCTGCGCGGCGCCAACCGGGCCACGGCGGAGGCGTCGCTCAACGAGATGCTGGAACGCAGCCGCTTCGCCAAGGGCAAGACCGTGGCGATCCGCCTCGACCCGCCGCCCGAGGGGGGCGGGGAGACGCTGTTCCAGCCGGCCGGACGCCTGCTGCTGGACGCCAAGCGCCGCGGCTTGGTCGACCGCCTGCAGACGCTGCCGGCCGGCGACGGCCTCGGGTTCTACGTGGCTTTGTCCGGGAAGCCGCAGCGCGATCCGGCGTGAGCGGCCCTTCCGGTCGCTCGTCCACCCGCTTTGCGGGGCGCAACACGATCGAGCGCCTGGCCCGCTTCGGCTTCTGCGCCCGCGGCGCCGTCTACTGCGTCGTCGGCGTGCTGGCGGTGCTCGCGGCCGTCGGCGCCGGCGGCAAGGCCGGCGACAGTGCGGGTGCGCTGCGCTTCGTGCTGCTCGGCCCGCTCGGGGCCTGGATCGTCGGCCTGATCGCGCTTGGGCTCTGGGGCTTCGCCGCCTGGCGGCTGGTCGAGGCCGTGACCGACGCCGACCGGCGCGGCACTTCCCCCAAGGGTCTCGCGGTGCGGGGCGCTCACCTGATCAGCGCCGGCATCTACGCCGGCCTCGGCTTGACCGCGGCGAGCCTCGCCCTCGGTCTCGGGCTGCAATCGGACGGCGATGGCCTGCAGGACTGGACCGCCTGGCTGCTGGCGAAACCCTATGGCCGGGTCGCGGTGGCGCTGATCGGCCTCGGCGTCGTCGGGGGCGGCGTCGGCTTCCTGGTGAAGGCGGCGCGGGGCGACGTCACCGAACGGCTCGCCCTCGACGCGGCGCGGCAGGCCTGGGCTGAGCCGGTCGGCCGGTTCGGCTACGCCGCCCGCGGCATCGCGTTCCTGATCATCGGCGGCTTCGTCGTCGTCGCGGCCTGGTACCAGGCCTCCTCGGAGGTGAAGGGCCTGTCGGGGGCGTTCCAGGCGCTGCGCGCCCAGCCCTACGGCCGCGTCCTGCTGGCGATCGTGGCGGCTGGCCACGTGGCGTTCGGCGCCTTCGGCCTGATCCAGGCGCGCTACCGGCGGATCGACGCACCCGACATCGACCAGGCCGACGACGCGGTGGCGCGGGCGGTGCGCCCGGGGGCCTGACGCCCGCGTTGACACCGCCCGAGGCGGAGCCGATACCGCCGCGGAACATCATGCAGCAGCGTACCTACAAGACCGCGGTGATGGTGGTCCACGACCTCGTGGCGACCGCGCTGGCCGTGGTCCTCACCTTCGTGTTCCGCTTCACCGGCGACGCCCTCGCCGAGCGCCTTCACGCGCTCCCGGTCCTGCTGCCGCCGTTCCTCGTCGTGGCCGGCCTCGTCTACCGGCAATTTCGGCTCTACCGCACCAAGTGGCGCTTCGCCTCGCTGCCCGACCTCGCGGGCATCGTCCGAGCCGCGAGCGTGCTCGCCTTCGGGCTGCTGGTGCTCGACTACGTGCTGGTCTCGTCGGACCTGTACGGGTTCTACTTCTTCGGCAAGATCGCCATCGTCCTGTACTGGGTGCTGCAGATCTTCCTGCTCGGCGGCACGCGGCTCGCGTTCCGCTACCTGAAATACGCCCGCTCCAAGCAGTCGAGCGCCCGGTCCGCTACGGTGCCGACCCTGCTGCTCGGGCGCGGCGCCGACATCGAGACCTTGCTGCGCGCCATCGAATCCGGCTCGGTGCGCAAGCTCGCCCCGCGCGGCATCCTCTCGCCGCGCGCCGACGAGGCCGGGCAGACCATGCGCGACGTGACCGTGCTCGGCGGCTTCGCCGACCTGGAGCGGGTGGTCGGAGAGCTGGCCGCCCGCGGCCAGCCGGTTCGCCGCCTCGTCGCGACGCCGAGCGCCCTGGCGCCGGAGGCCGAGCCCGACGACCTGATCGCCCGCGCTCGGCGCCTCGGCTTGCCGCTCGCACGGGTCGTCAGCCTCGGCGAAGGCATGCGCGACGCCGAGCTGGCGCCGCTGGAGATCGAGGACCTGTTGCTGCGCCCGACCGTCGCGATCGACCGGCCGCGGCTCGAACGGTTCCTCGCCGGCAAGCGCGTCCTCGTCACCGGCGGCGGCGGCTCGATCGGCTCGGAAATCTGCGCCCGGGCGCTCGCCTTCGGCGCCTCGGCGCTGATGGTGGTGGAAAGCTCGGAGCCGGCGCTCCACGGCATCCTGAGCCAGCCGGCCCTGCTCAACGCCCAGGCCGAGATCGCGGGCTCGCTCGCCGACATCCGCGACCGCGAGCGCCTGCACGCGGTCTTCACCGAATTCCGCCCGGACTACGTCTTCCACGCCGCCGCCCTGAAGCAGGTGCCCTACCTGGAGCGCGACTGGAGCGAGGGCGTCAAGACCAACGTGTTCGGCTCGATCAACGTCGCCGACGCGTCGGTGGCGGCCGGCGCCCGCGCTCTGGTGATGATCTCGACCGATAAGGCGATCGAGCCGGTCTCGCAGCTCGGCGTCACCAAGCGCTTCGCCGAGATGGTGGCCCAGGCCCGCGACGCCGAGCAGGCGGCGATCCCCGGCCACCCGACCCGGCTGATCGCCGTGCGCTTCGGCAACGTGCTCGGCTCGGTCGGCTCGGTTGTGCCGGTGTTCAAGGCTCAGATCGCTCGCGGCGGCCCCGTCACCGTCACCCATCCCGACATGGTCCGCTACTTCATGACCGTGCGGGAGGCCGCCGACCTCGTCCTCACCGCGGCCTCCCATGCCGACGGCGAGGCGCGCAGCCTCGTGCCCGGCGCGGCCGACCAGCGCGCGGCGGTCTACGTCCTCAAGATGGGCCAGCCGGTGAAGATCGCCGAGCTCGCCGAGCGCATGATCCGGTTGGCCGGCTTCGAGCCCGGCGCGGAGATCGAGCTGGTGTTCTCCGGCGCCCGGCCCGGGGAACGCTTGAACGAGATCCTGTTCGCCCGCGAGGAGCCCCGCGTCAGCCTCGACGGGATCGACGGGGTGATGGCGGCCAAGCCCGTCTTCGCCGACCGCGCCCGCCTCGACGCCTGGACGGCGTCCCTGCGCGAGGCGGTGGCGCGCGGCGACCGGGCCGCCGCCGAGGCGGTGTTCGAGGCGGCGATCCCGCATTTCCGCGAGCGCTTCGACAAGCCGGTCGAAGCCGCGCCGGCGAGCCCGGACCAGCGCGCGACCGGAACCGTCCTCGCCGAGCCCTGTTGATTCGCGAACGTCCCGTTCGGGAACTATTCCTCGCCCCGCAGATTGAGGCGACGACCGAACCGAGCGCAGTTTCCGAACAGGGAGCGTGCCGAGAGAAGGACGAAGCAATGCGGACGAAGACGGTACTCGCTGGCCTGACGATGGTTGCCGGACTGGGAGTCGCCGGGCTCGCCGCCCCCGCCTCGGCCCAGGGCATCCAGATCGGACCCGGCGGCGTCCGCGTCGATCCCGGCTATCGCGACCGCGGCCCGCGCGACGACGTCGACCTCAGCCGCGGCGAGGCGATCCGCATCGCGCGTCGCCAGGGTCTCACCGACGTCGACAACGTCGATCGTCGCGGTCCGCGCATCATCGTCCGCGGTTCGGACCGGCGCGGCGACGACATCACCGTGGTGGTGGACAGCCGCTCGGGCGACGTGATCGACGTCCGCCGCTGACATCGGCGCCTCGGTATCGTAACAAAGACCCCGGCCGCGAGGCCGGGGTTTTCTTTTGGCCGAGGCCTGATCGATGATGTCGTCCCGCGCCGGTGCATTGGTCGTCGCCGTCTCGGTGGTGACCTTCGGGTCCGTCGCCGCCCGGGCCGAGAGCTGCCGCGCCAGCGTCGGCGAACGCGACTCCGCCCGCCTCGTCGAACGCTGCCTCGCCGTCTCGCCGGCGACGCACCCACCCTGCAACGCGTCCAACGCTTGCGCGCTGATCGAATCCGAGATCGTCCGCAGCTGCCGCCTGTTCGACGACGGCACCGCGCCCGCATTCTGCCGAGACTACTGATTTGCGGACGCCTGTCCCCGCGCGAGCCGTGCGAGGCCGTCGCGGGTCGTGCCGGCCGGCGCCCAGCCCAGCGCGGACAACCCGACGCTGCGCGCGACGAGGTTCTCGGCCAGCCGCGAGAACAGCGCCTCGCGGCCGGTGAGCCGGCAGGCGAGCCCGATCGCGGCGGAGGGCAGCGGAACGAGGCCGGGCCTCCGGCCGAGTCCGGCGCGTAGGGCCGTCAGCATCTCGGGCAACGTCTGGGCATCCGGGTCGGCGACGACCAGCGGCCGGTTCGGCGACGTGTCCGTTCGCAGCACCGCGTCGATCGCGGCCGACAGGCTCTCCACCGAGACCAGCGATCGGCGCCCGGCGAGCGATGCGAGCGGCAGCGGATACGGCGAGCGGGCGAGCCGCACCAAGGCGGCCATGTTGCCCTTCACCCCCGCGCCGTAGACGAGGACGGGCCGCAGCGCGACCCAATCGATGCCGATGGCGGCTAGCGCCCGCTCGGCGTCGAGCTTGGACCGGCCGTAGGCGTCGGTCGGGGCCGGGCCGTCGGCCTCCGTCACGATGCCGGGCGCGGTCGGGCCGGTCTGCGCGCGGATCGAGGACAGGAACACGAAGCGGCGCACCCGCGCGCGCGCGGCGGCCTCGGCCAGGCGCTGCGTCGCCTCGGTGTTCAGCGTGCGGTAATCGTCCTCCGGCGCGCCCGACATGGCGTGCGCGAGCCCGGCCGAATGGACCACCGCGTCGACGCCGGCCAGCGCCGCCGCCATGTTCATCGGCCGGGTCAGGTCGCCGACGACGGCGCTCGAAGCGCCCTCCGGCATCGCGTCGACCGGGCGGCGCAGGAGCAAGCGGACGCGGTAGCCCCGCGCGGTCAGGTCCCGCAGGACATGGCGGCCGATGAAGCCGGTCGCCCCGGTCAGCGCGATCAGTTGGCTCAAGGCACCCTCGTTCCGTCCGCCGTCGGCGCCCGCGAGAACCGGATCAGCAGGGCCGCGACCAGCCCGCATCCCGCCGCCAGCGCACCGAGCGTGACGACCGGCGACGGCCAAAGCAAGGTCGCGGCCGCGAGGGCGGCGAGGGCGAGGTTGAGCGCGAACACCCGCCCGACCACGCCGCCGACCGTGAGGCCGTTCGTGGTGGCCCGCTGGTAGAAGTGGCTGCGATGGGCCTGCCACACCGGCTCCCGCCGGGCCGCGCGCCGGATCAGCGTCAGGGTGGCGTCGGCGAGATAGTAAAGCGGCAGCAGGATCGCCGCGGCGAGCCCGCCTTCCAGGGCGAGCCGGTACAGCAGCCAGGCGAGGATCAACCCGAGCGGCAGCGAGCCGACGTCGCCGAGGAAGAGTTTTGCCACGGGGCGGTTGAACGGCGCGAAGCCGAGCATCGCTCCGAGCAGGGCGGCGGCGACCAGGATCGCGGCCGGCGGCAAGGCGCCGAACCCGCCGAACAGGGCCAGGGCGGCGGCGACGGGTACCGTCTCGGCCACGCTCATCCAGTCGAGCCCGTCCATGAAGTTGACGAGGTTCACGAACCAGACGCCGGCGAGCACCGCCAGCGTGCGCTCCACCGCCGGCGGCAAGGCCGGAACCAGCCGCCCGTCGACGCCGGCCACCACCCCGCCGACCACGACGGCCTGCAGCATCAGCCGCGCCCAAGCCGGCAGCGGCCGGATGTCGTCGACGGCGCCGACGAGCGCCAGCACCACGGCGCCGAACCCCAGCACCAGCACGTCCCGGCTCGCTTCCGGCGCGGCGATTAGCAACCCGGTGACGGCCAGCGTCGCCGCGACGACGGCGATCCCCCCGCCCTGGGGCGTCGGCTCGGTATGGCTGGAACGGGCGTTGGGCCGGGCCAACGCGTAGCGCACCAGCAGCGGTCGCAGCCGGACGATCAGGCCGGCGCTGAGGGCCGCCGCCATAGGAACTGCGATGAGGGGAGCGAGCATGACGCCGCTCTACGCCGGCCGGCCCGACGGGTGAAGCCGCCGGGCGCGCATGGCCTCGCCCCGGCGGCGACGCCGCCTCAATAGACCTGCGCGGCCTCGTCCTTGCCCTTGGCGGCGCCGGCGGTGCGGTTGGTCTTGTCGATCGAGCGCTCGACCACCTTGCAGAGGCCGATCATGATCGTGTCGATGACGTAGTCCTTCGGGGTGTAGACCGCCGAGACGCCCATGTTCTTGAGCACGAGCTCGTCGTCGGGCGAGATGATGCCGCCGACGACGAGGGGGATGTGGTCGAGGCCCGCCTCGCGCATCTTCGCCTTCACGTCGCGCACCAGCGACACGTGGCTGCCCGAAAGGATCGAGAGCCCGACCACGTGGGCGGCGGTCTCCTTCGCCTTCGCGACGATCTCGGCGGGGGTCTGGCGGATGCCGTCGTAGGTGACGTCGAAGCCGACGTCGCGGGCGCGGAGCGCGATCTGCTCGGCGCCGTTCGAGTGGCCGTCGAGGCCGGGCTTGCCGACGACGAGGCGCGGCTGCTCGCCGAGGCGCTCGCCGAGGTCGGCGATCAGGAGCTTCGCCTCCTCCGCCGCACCGGACGAGACGGTCTGCAGGGTGACGCCGGTCGGCGCGCGGTACTCGCCGAACACTTCGCGCAGACGCTGCCCCCATTCGCCGGTGGTGACGCCGGCCTTCGCCGCGGCGATCGAGACCGGCATGATGTTGGCGCCCGAGCGCGCGGCGGCTTCCAGCTCCTCGAGCGCCTTGCCGACGACGGCGTCGTCGCGCTTGGTGCGCCATTCGCGGATGCGGGCCTCGGCCTCCATCTCGACGGTCTCGGACACGGTGAAGATCGCGCCCTCGCCCGCGGTCAGCGGCGAAGGCTCGCCCTGCTGCCACTTGTTGACGCCGACGACAATCTGGTCGCCGGCCTCGATCGCCGAGATGCGGCGAGCGTTGGATTCGACGAGCGAGCGCTTGAGCGCACCGGTCTCGACCGCCGCGACCGCGCCGCCGATGCCGCCGATGCGCTCCAGCTCGGCTCGGGTCTCGACCTTCAAGGCCTCGACCTTGGCGTCGATCACCTTCGAGCCGTCGAAGATGTCGTCGTATTCGAGGAGGTCCGTCTCGAAGGCGAGGATCTGCTGCATCCGCATCGACCATTGCTGGTCCCACGGGCGCGGCAGGCCGAGCGCCTCGTTCCAGGCCGGAAGCTGCACGGCGCGGGCGCGGGCCCGCTTCGACAGCGTCACCGCCAGCATCTCGATCAGGATGCGGTGGACGTTGTTCTCAGGCTGCTGTTCCGTAAGTCCGAGGCTGTTGACCTGCACGCCGTAGCGGAAGATGCGCTTCTTCGGGTCGTCGATGCCGTAGCGCTCCTGGGCGATCTCGTCCCAGAGTTCCGAGAACGCCCGCATCTTGCAGATCTCGGTGACGAAGCGCAGGCCCGCGTTCACGAAGAACGAGATCCGGCCGAACACCTCGGGGAAGCTCTCGGGATCGAAATCGGGGTCGTCCCGCACCGTGTCCAGCACCGCGATGGCGATGGCGAGCGCGTAGGACAGCTCCTGCACCGGCGTCGCCCCGGCCTCCTGCAGATGGTAGGAGCAGACGTTCATCGGGTTCCACTTCGGCACTTCCTTGGTCGTGAACAGGATCACGTCCTTGGTCAGCCGCAGGCTCGGCGCGGGCGGGAACACGTAGGTGCCGCGCGAGAGGTATTCCTTGATGATGTCGTTCTGCGTGGTGCCCTGCAGCCCCGAGAACGGCGCGCCCTGCTCCTCGGCCACCGCGAGGTAGAGCGACAACAGCCACGGTGCCGTGGCGTTGATCGTCATCGAGGTGTTCATCTGCTGCAGCGGGATCTGGTCGAACAGGGTCCGCATGTCGCCGAGATGCGCGATCGAGACGCCGACCTTGCCGACCTCGCCGCGGGCGAGCTCGTGGTCGGGGTCGTAGCCGGTCTGGGTCGGCAGGTCGAAGGCCACCGACAGGCCGGTCTGCCCCTTGGCCAGGTTGCCGCGGTAGAGCGCGTTCGACTCCTTGGCGTTCGAATGGCCCGCATAGGTGCGGATGATCCAGGGCTTGTCGCGCTGAGGCTTGTCGCGCTTCACCTCGTCGACGCTCGCGCTCGCGCTCATGTCACCCGTCTCCGCTGATTTGTTCGTCGCGCGGCCCGCTCGCCCCGCCCCTTGCGGCGCACCGTAGCGAAGCCGCCGCGAGCCGTCATCACATGCCGGGCGTCGGCTTTCGTTCCCGTGGCGCGCTGGATGCGCAAAATACTGAGGGCGGCAGCTAAGGAAATTTGAGGACGTGCGCGTCCCGGAATCGGTGCGCGCTGCTGGACAAGGGCCGGCCTGTCCAGGAATCGGTGATCGGCTACAGGTACCTGGTGCAAGCCGACTTCTTTCACCGAGGTCTTGAGCGGTCAGACGAAGTGCACGGTCCGCGAATAGTTTTTGGTCGGCCACCAAGTTAATTTTGTATCCAGCGCGCCTCGGCCTAAGCCGGCGCCATTTTTCTTGTCGGTCGCCGGGTTCCTGGCCTTTTGGACGACTTGCAGACCCTTGGACGCCCTCTGCTTCGTCGTTATAGCGCTAAGCCGGAACCGCGGCGTCGTCAGAACCGCGCGTGGACACGAAACGATCAGGAGAGCGACGATGGCTGCCAGCGCGGCATTGCAACCGGCCGGTGCCGGGACGGGCGAGGTCAAGGACCTCTACGAGATGGGCGAAATCCCGCCGCTGGGCCACGTGCCCGCCAAGATGTACGCCTGGGCGATCCGCCGCGAGCGGCACGGGCCGCCGGAGCAGTCGCACCAGCTCGAAATCCTGCCGGTCTGGGACATCGGCGACGACGAGGTGCTGGTCTACGTCATGGCCGCCGGCGTGAACTACAACGGCGTCTGGGCCGGCCTCGGCGAGCCGATCTCGCCCTTCGACGTGCACAAGGGCGAGTACCACATCGCGGGCTCGGACGCCTCCGGCATCGTTTGGAAGGTCGGCGCCAAGGTGAAGCGCTGGAAGGTCGGCGACGAGGTCATCGTCCACTGCAACCGCGACGACGGCGACGACGAGGAGTGCAACGGCGGCGACCCGATGTTCTCGCCCTCGCAGCGCATCTGGGGTTACGAGACCGGTGACGGCTCCTTCGCCCAGTACTGCCGGGTGCAGTCGCGCCAGCTCATGGTCCGCCCGAAGCACCTCACCTGGGAGGAGGCGGCCTGCTACACGCTGACGCTCGCCACCGCCTACCGCATGCTGTTCGGCCACGCGCCGCACACCGTGCGCCCGGGCCAGAACGTCCTCGTCTGGGGCGCGTCCGGCGGCCTCGGCGTGTTCGCGGTGCAGCTTTGCGCGGCGTCCGGCGCCAACGCCATCGCGGTGATCTCCGACGACACCAAGCGCGACTACGTCATGAGCCTCGGCGCCAAGGGCGTGATCAACCGCAAGGAGTTCGACTGTTGGGGCCAGCTGCCGAAGGTCAACTCGCCTGAGTACAACACCTGGCTCAAGGAAGCCCGCAAGTTCGGCAAGGCGATCTGGGACATCACCGGCAAGGGCAACGACGTCGACATCGTGTTCGAGCACCCGGGCGAGTCGACCTTCCCGGTCTCGACGCTGGTCGCCAAGCGCGGCGGCATGATCGTGTTCTGCGCCGGCACCACCGGCTTCAACATCACCTTCGACGCCCGCTACGTCTGGATGCGCCAGAAGCGGATCCAGGGTTCGCACTTCGCCCACCTCAAGCAGGCGTCGGCCGCGAACCAGTTCGTCCTCGACCAGCGCATCGACCCGTGCATGAGCGAGGTCTTCCCCTGGGATAAGATCCCCCAGGCCCACACCAAGATGTGGAAGAACCAGCACGCCCCCGGCAACATGGCCTGCCTCGTCAACGCTCCGCGCGCCGGCCTGCGCACGGTCGAGGACGTGATCGAGGCGGGACCGCTCAAGCGCTGAGCCCCCGCGCGGGCCGGCCGAGCGGCCGGCCCGCTCCCAATATCTCTCATCGGTCGCATGGCCGGAACGCGTCTCGCACCTCTTGTCTCCGCCCGGTCCGGCATCGAGAAGGGCCGAGCTTGGGCGGCAGGGTACGGACGTGGCTGGCGACGACGAGTCTTACGTATACGACGAGGCCACCGGCGAGTGGCTGGCCCCGGGCGCGGCTGCCGCGACCTCCGCGCGGGCGGAGGTGCGCGACGCCTCCGGCAACCTGCTGACTGATGGCGACTCGGTCACGCTGATCAAGGACCTGAAGGTCAAGGGCGCCAACCAGACCCTGAAACAGGGAACGGTGATCCGCTCGATCCGGCTCACGGACGATCCCGAGGAGATCGACTGCCGCCACGACGCGATCAAGGGGCTCGTCCTGCGCACCGAGTTCGTGCGCAAGCGATAGCCTGCCGACGGCGCTACCGCTTCGTCTCGGTCCCCGGCAGGTGGCGCCCGTAGCTTTCCTGCTTGGTCGCCTTCTCGGTGATCAGGTCGGCATAGGCCTGCCGCATCTCCGGGGAGACCGAGACCGTGCGCGCCTTCTCGGCCTTGCGCTTGGGCGCCTTCTTGAAGGTGTTGTTCGTCTCGCTCATGCCGGGCCTCGCTTCGGGATCGTCGGGATCGGCGTGCCCGGGTCGGGATCGCCCGCGGCAGGCCCATCGCAAGGGAACGCGACAGACGAAAGAAGGCGGGGCGGCTTTCGCCGTCCCGCCTTCGTGTTTCTATCGTCCGAGGAAGATAGAGGCCAGTCGCTGGAGCAGGCCCCGCGGTGCGGGCGGAGGCGCGCTCTGCCCAGGACTGTCCCCGATCTAAGCGTTCGCGGCGAAGGGGTGGGTCGCGGACTTGCGCTGCTCGGTGACCGTGGCGGCCTTCGGCTCGCCGGAGACGGCGCGCTGGATCGACAGCTTGGTGGCCTCGTAGTTGTACTTCTGGATCTTGGCGTCGTCGGCCGCCTCCCAGTGGATGAACACGCCGACCAGGATGAACAGGTCGTCGGCCTCGTCGGCGGGGATGATGCCCTCGGCGACGGCGTCCTGCACGGCCATGGCGACGCCATGCTGCGCGGGGCCGAACATCTGGACGGCCTGGCGGGCGTCGTTGATGGTCACCTTGTTGAACATCAGGGTGTTGGGCTTGCACGGCAGGTTCGGCGCGATGACCGCCAGCAGGCTGGTGAAGCCGTGCTTGTTGTTCACGAGGCCGTTGCAGAAAGCCGTCTCGGCCGGCGAACCGCGCGGTCCGATGATCAGGTCGATGTGGGCGACCTCGTTGCCGTCGCCGACGAGGGCTTCGCCGACCTGGACCTTGGTGATCTTTGCCATTCGGGTTTTCTCCCTGGATTCCAAACTCGAGGACCGCGGCCCGTCGTGTCGGGCGCGGCCGGAAGCCATCCTTGTTCGCGACGCCCGGCCTTGGAAAAGCCGGGCCGGTTAGCCCGGATAGCGGCGCGGACCCTACAGCGCGGTCCGGCCCGTCACAACCCATGGCAACGCGCTGGAATCGATATTAAAAGTGCGGCCCGGCGCTTGACGCGGGGAACTTTTTCAGGCGACGCGCGCCGCGTCCGCCAACCGGGCGCCGGCGGATGCCAGCGCGTCGGCGAAGAGCGTCGCCACCGTGAAATCCGCGCTGGTGCCGGGATTGATTCCGGCTGCCTTCCAGGCCGCGTCGAGGGCGAGCAGCGGCGCGACCGGCCGGGTGCGAAGATCGAGCCCAGCCAAGGCCGCCACGGCCTGCGCGCGAACGGATTCAGCCCGCTCCGCCCCGTGCTTGCGCGCCACGTGGCTGTCGGGAAAGGCCTGCAGGTAGGCCAGATGTACGGCGGTGGTGCACCAGGCCGGATCGAGCCCCTGCCCGCGTGCGCCCGCCAGCGCCGGAAGCCCGACCGCGAACAGGTCGCCGAATCCGTCGACGTAGGCGCGGGCGATGCGGTCGCGCGGCGCCGCCTCTTCCATCGCCGCGCGCAACGAATCCGGGGCCGGCGCGGCCACGTCGTGCCGGGCGGCCTGGCCCAGCCCGCCGGGGTTGGCGAGGCGGATCGCCTCGAAGACGCCCTGCGCATCTGCCGGTTCGAGCCCGGCCAGCACCGCGGCCACGGTGCTCGCGCGCTCGGCGGCCACCGCAAGCGGCGCGCAGAGCAGGAGGATGCCGAGGTTCGTGTTCTGGCCGACCGCGGCAAACGTCGCCGCAACCGCATCGCGGACCCGTGCGCCGACGCCGGTCCCGGCACCCGCGAGTGCCGGTGCCGAGGCGGCGGCGCTGGCGACGAAATCCGACACCGCCATCCGGTGCCCGGCCGCGTAGGCGTGGACGTTGCCGGGCTTCAGGGCGTCGAGCTCGGCCAGGCACGCCGCCTGGTACAGAGCCGCGATCGTCGCCGGCGCGAGGCGCATCAGGCGACCACGAGGCGCGGCCGGTGCGCGGCGCGGACGGCGGCGAGGAAGCCGCGCACGACGGCGCCGGCGATGTCGACCTCGCAGACCTTCTGCAGGCCCGACCACGCCGGCATCGAGTTCACCTCGAGCACGAGGAAGCCGCCCTCCCCGTCCTCCACCAGGTCGATGCCGGTGTAGTCGACGCCCACCGCGGCGGCGGCGGCCTCGGCGAGCTCGGCGGCGCGCGGCGGCATCGCCCAGGGCAGCGGCCGGCCCCCGAGGTGGACGTTGGTGATCCAGCCGTCGCCCTCGCGGATCATCCCGGCGATGGCGCGGCCTTCGCACACGAAGACCCGGTAGTCGCGCCACAGCCCGTCGCTGCGGGGGACGTAGCGCTGGAGGTAGTAGACCCGCGAGACCGCATCCTCCGGCGGCAGGTCGTCGGGCCGCTCGATGAGCTGCAAGCCCTCCCCTTGCGAGCCGAACAGCGGCTTCAGCACCAGGGGACGGCCGGGACCGGCCTCGCGCGCGACCACTTCGGCGGCGGCGGCGCGCTTGGAGACCACGAAGGTGTCGGGCGTCGGCAGGCCGGCGCGGGCGATCATCAGGCTGGTCGCCGCCTTGTCGACGGAGCGCTCGATCGCGACGGGGCCGTTCCAGACGGTGACGCCGGACGCGACGAGCGCATGCAGCACGCCGAGGCGCATCGTCGTGGCCTCGAAGGTCCCGCCGGCGATCGTCCGCAGCAACACGCCGTCGGGCAGCGTCTCCGGGAAGCCAGGCACCCGCAGCGGTTCGCCGCCGCCGGTGACGATCGCCACGTCGGCGAGCGAGAACTGCACCGGCTCGACCCCCTGGGCGCGAAGCGCCGCCAGGAGCCGGGCCTTGTGCCAATTGCCGTTGTCGGCCGCGAGCGCGATGCGCATGCTGTCGTTCACCCTAACGATGGTTCAGGCCGCCGGCTCCGCCGACCCGCAGCGCCCTCACGCTCCACGCCGTCATCCCGGGGCCGCAAAGCGGAGCCCGGGATCCAGAAGCCGCCGACGGCGCCCGAGCTTGCCGCCTCGGCGGATCTGGATTGCGGGCTCGCCTGCGGCGCCCCGGAATGACGGTGGCGGGGAAACCCAGGCAGAGCCGTAGGCAAGGGCCACCGTTTCGAGAAAGCCGGCCTCGTCCGATGCTACGCGAACGACGCCTCGACCAGCTCCGGCATCAGCTTGCCGCCGCGGAAGGTGGCGCCGGTGCGGATCGAGGTGACGATCGCCTCGGCCGGCGAGAACAGCGCGCCGTCGATCTTGTAGAAGTCGCCGTTCACCCGCGAGAAGATCTCGGCGAAAGG
Organism: Methylobacterium sp. WL12; assembly: GCF_008039475.1. NCBI lineage: Bacteria > Pseudomonadati > Pseudomonadota > Alphaproteobacteria > Hyphomicrobiales > Methylobacteriaceae > Methylobacterium > Methylobacterium sp. WL12. The sequence continues at coordinate 23,243 of NZ_VRUW01000035.1, forward strand.
CGCGCCGTGGTCGCTCGACGTGGTCGAGGGCAGCTGCTCGGCGAGCTGCTTGGCCTCCGCGTCGTCGGCGTCGATGTAGAGCTGGACGCGGCCGCCGTAGATGATCGCGTCGTTGGTGCGGCCCATCGCCTTGATGAAGTCCGGGTGCTGCGGCGAGAGCGGGGCCGAGCCGATGCCGTCGACGATCCGGTGCAGGTCGAACCCGACCGTGTGCGCCTTGTGCAGGGCGACCTCGAGGACGCGGGCGACGACCTGGGTCGCGCCGGCGAGGCTCTGGGTCGGCGCGAAGATGAAGGTCAGGTCCTCCGGCCGCAGGGAGCACGCTTCGGCGACTTTTGCGACGACGCTCGCGGGCGGGCCGCCGGCGGCTTCGAGCACCAGGGCCGTCTTCGCGGCGGTGTCGCGATAGCCGAGCTCCTTGTAGAGGTCCTCGACCACGGCGACGGCGCGGCCCGGGCCGGAGCCCAGGGCGAAGAAGCCGGAATCGCCGTCCTCGTCGGCGAGCGACCAGCCGGCATACTGGCTGCCGAGGCAGGCCAGCACCGGGTCGGTCGTATGCACCACCACCGAGTACGGCCAGGACGGGATCGGGCCCGACGGGCTGATCGAGACGGTGCCGAGGCCGCCGAGGCAGATCTCGGCGATACGGCGGCCGGCCTCGATCGAGCCGCGGGCCGAGGCGCCGGCGTCGACCATGCGCGCGCCGCCGGGCTCTTGCGTGACCGACAGGCGCAGCACGTCGGCGTCAGCGACGAAGCGCTCCACCAGGGGCGTCGCGAGGGCGTTCAGGCTCGGCTGGTTGGTGCTCATGTGTTTCCTCCTCGGGCAGCCGGTCGCGCAAGCTGGCGATCCGGGTCCTCAATTCTTGTCGTGCCGCCGGCCCGTCCAGCCCCCCCGCCAGGACGGTGCAGAGCGGTGCGTCCCGTGTCACGCGTGTCCCGGCGCGGGGCCGGTCCCGCACGTGGTCCGGCCAGGCGACCGCCGGGATGACGGCGTGATCCCGCGCCGCGTAACAGATCTGGGACGCCGCCGCATCCTCCGGGGCGGGTCCGAGGGCGGGCGCCGCTCCGAGGCAGGCCGCGACGTGGGCGGCAAGCAGCGGCACGCCGCGGCGGTCGAGGACGTCGAGGGTGGCGCCCGGGCGCGGGTTGATCTCGGTCAGCCACCATCCCGCACCGTCGGACAGGACGTCGGCGCTGGCGAGGCCGCGCAGACCGGTCGCGCGGACGAGGCGCCCGGCCGCCTCCACGATCGCCGAGACGATCGCAGGGGCGAGCGGCGACGCCTCGTTCCGCCCCGGCGCCAGCGCGCCGGCGTAGCGGTGGGGGCGCAGGGGCGAGGCTACGCTCCATTGTTCGGTGAGCGCGAGCACGTGGACCTCGGACGCGTCGGCGAGAAAATTCAGGGCGAAGGCCCGCCCCGGCACCCGCGCCTGGAAATACGCGCCCGGCGGGGCCGGCCCGCGGGTCGCGGGCCGGATGTGGCCCCCGCCCGAACCGCCGGCGCGCTTTAGCAGCCACGCCTTCGGTTCGTCGAGCCGCGCCAGCGTCACGGCCGGATGGGGGATGTCGAGACTTCGGCAGAGGGCCGCGAAGCGCAGCGGGTCCTTCAGGGCCGAGACGGCGGCGGCGCTCGCGCCGAGCAGGCGATGACGCGCGCCGATCGCGTCGATCAGAGCCGGCGCCGCCTCGAACCCGCTTCCCAGGATCACGCCGATCGGCCTGCCTCCGGCCGACGCCGACAGCTCGTCGAGGCTCGCGAGCACCGCCGCCCCGAGCCGACCGGTGTCGAATCGGCCCTCCAGCGGGCGATGTGCTTCGGCCAGCTCCAGGGTGTCGGAATCGGCGAACAGGTCGGCGACGAAGGGGCGGAGCCCGGCGCGGCGCGCGGCCTCGGCCAGCGCGCGGCCGGATTGCGCCGCGATCAGGACCGCGTCGCCGGCCATGCCGAGGTCAGCCGGCGACCTCGACCGCCAGGGTGTAGGCGTCGCGGAAATCGAGGCAGAGCGGCGTCTCTGAGGCGAGCATCCGCCCGAACAGCTGCTTCTGCGTCTGGTACTTCACGTTGCCGACCGCGAGCGCGCCGATGCCGACGCCCTTGCCGACCGGTAGCGCCACGTCCACCGCGTTGACGTCGATCCCGGCGATCCCGGCCGGGGGCACGGCGTTGACGTCGGAGGCGACGAGCAGGTTCGGCGCGAAGCTCAGGTCTTCGGCCGAGAGGATTGGGATGCCGGCGGGGCCGGCCGACAGGATCACGTCGGCGTCGGCGATCGCCCTGCGGCGGTCGTCCGGGGTGGTGCCGTCGACGGCGCCGACCTCGATGCCGAAGCGCCACTTCATGGTGAAGGCGATCTTCGAGACGCGCTCCTCGCCGTCGTGCCCGACGATCACCGTCTTCGCGCCTTCGAGCGCGCCGATCACCGCGGCGACGTAGGCCACGACGCCGGCGCCGCCGAAGATGACGATGCGCTTGTCCTTCAGCCCGGTGCCGAATTTTTCGCGCAGCGCCCGCGAGACCTGCGCCACCATCGCCGCGCCGGTGGTGAAGGATCCGGCCGGGTCGGCGAACAGGTGGTTGGCGAAGGGCGGCACGAAGGCCTTCTTGGCCCGGTCCATCATGTCGAGGGCGTCCTCGGCGTTCTTGCCGCCGATGAAGATGCCGGTGCGGGCGCCGTCGCCGGGCGCGCGCGAGAAGATCGAGTCCTGGGTCAGCGAGACCACGTCGGGCAGCGTCACGTCGGTGTAGGTGACGATGGTCTCGAACCCGGCATCCACGGCCATGTTCACGTCGAACGGGCTCATGTGCTTGAGCGGCGTCAGCATGTGCAGGATCGAGCGGGCCATGGCGTTTCCCTGTCTGGTGCGAGGAGCGTCGTTCGACGTCGGTGTGAGTCGCAATCGCGGCTCGTGGTCAAGCGTAACGGGTCAGGCGTGACGAATCATGCGTCCGCGATCTCGGCGCCCGCGTTCCGGCCGCGCGCGATCAGGAAGCGCAGCGGGCCCGGCCGCGCCAGCCCGGCGACCAGGGCGTTCGCCTCGGCCTCCGAGGGCATCAGCGCGAAGCCGGTCGGGCCCCAGGAGCTCTGGCCGTAGCCGGCCACGCCCTGGTCCGCGATCGTCCGCAGCGCCTCGGCGACGGCGGGGCTCGCGTAGCGGCCGCCCTGGTGTGGGGCGAAGTGGTCGCCGATCAGCCGCTGGATCTGGGTGATGCCGGCGCCGAAGCCCTGGGGCTCGGCGAGCGCCGCGGCCGGCATCACCTGCATCAGCACGATCCGGCAGATTTCCGCGGCCTGGCGCTCGGGGAAGCGCGGCAGCTCGGCGAAGGCGCGCTGCTCGCGCGAGCCGTGGATCCCGGTGGCGCTCTCGTCCAGGATCAGCACCACGCGCCACGCCTCCGGATAGGAGAGCCGCGCGATCACCGGTGGTGGCGCACCGGTGGCGTCGCGTCCGCCGTCGACGATGATGCCGCCCTCGGTGAAGGCCGACAGGCCGACACCGGAGCGGTTGCCCCGATCGAGCGCGTTCGAGAAGTCTTCCGCCGAGAACGGCTTGCCGGAGAGCTTCGCCAGGGCCGCGGCGACGCTGAGCGCGAGCTGGGTGCCGGAGCCGAAGCCGGCATGGGCGGGGATCGCCTCCTCCACCCGGATCGCCACCGCCTCCGGCACGCCGAGATGGCTCGCCGCCGCCTGGACGTAGCCGCGCACGCGCGTCTCCTCCGGCCCGGTGACGCTCAGCGTCTCGGCCGCGGTCGCGGTCAGGCGCACGGCGGGGGCGTCGATCGCCAGGCCGATGCTGCCGAAGCGGCGGCCGAGGCCGCCATGCAGGTCGAGGAACCCGAAATGCAATCGCGCCGGCGCGCGGACGCGAACGGAACGCGACGCGGAGGCCCAGTATGGGCTGCGGGCGGATTCCGACATGTCGATGCCTTCCGCGATGCCTTCCGCGATGCCTGCCGCCTTCGCCACGCCGCCTCGCCCTGTCGTCGCTCCGAACCTCCAGGAATGGTCCGCGCGGAAGCCGGCTTCTCCCATGGAGGCGCCCCGCCGGGCAACCGCCTGACGGAGCCGGGCGCCCGCAAATCGCGGGCAAAGGGTTGCCTGCGGCGTGCGAGCGATGCAAACGTGCCTTCCAGCGCAGGCATTCCGAGTGCCGCCTGGGCGGGATCGCATCCCGTTCGGGCAGGCCATTCCGGCTTCGACGGCTTTTCCGCCGTCCTCCCCGGTCTTACGGCGACGATCTGCGACGCCTCAAGAAACGGTTCGGGTGAGGACGCATGACAGCCTGGGTGAAGGGTGACGCGACCGATGCGGAGGGCGCCATCGCGGCCGCCGCCGCTTTGCTCGCCGCCGCGCACGCACCGGTCTTCGCCGGCCTGAACGCCGACGTCGCCGCGATTCGCGCAGCCTACCGCCTCGCCGGCACGATCGGCGCCTCCCTCGACACGCAAGGGGCCGCCGGCACCTATGCCGACCTCGGCGCGCTCGCCCGCGTCGGCGCGATGACGACGACCCCGGCCGAGGCGCGCGGGCGCGCCGACGTGGCGCTCGTCGTCGGCGCGAAGGCCGAAGCCTCCGCCCTCGTTGCCGCCCTGCGCGGAGGCAAGCCGGTGCGCGGCCGGGCGGCCGGAGCCGACCGCCAGGTGCTCTCCGTCGGGGGCGCCTCCGCCGAGGCGCTGCCCTCCGACCTCGCCCTGCTCCGCGCCTACGCGAAGGGCCACCTGAAGGACGAGTCGCCGCTCAACGGGATCGCCCGCGTCCTCTACGCCGCACAGTACGGCGTGGTCCTGTACGACCCGGCCGAGCTCGGCGAGCTCGGCGTCGAGATGTTGCAGGGTCTGGTGCGGGACGTGAACGAGGTCACGCGCTGCTTCGCGCTCTCGCTCGGTGATTCCGACCAGGACCGCGCGGTCGTCCAGGTCTCGGCCTGGACCACGGGTCAGGCCCCGCGCACGGGCTTCGGCCGCAAGGTGCCCGAGCACGATCCCTGGCGCTTCGACGCCGTGCGCCAGGTCTCGGCCGGGGAGGCCGACGCCGTGCTCTGGCTCTCGTCGCTTCCGGCCGCGCGCCCCGATTGGCTCGGCGCCCTGCACTCGATCGCCATCGTCGGCGAAGGCAGCCCCGAGGCCGTGCCCGGCACCGCCGAGATCGTCATCGCGGTGGGCGTGCCCGGCGCAAGCGCGGACGGCGTCCTCTGGAACGAGGGCCGCGCGGCCCTGACCTACCGGCCCGGCGCGGGCGGCGGCCCGTCCGCCGCCGACGTGCTAGCGCGCATCGAACACCATATCGCTGGGAAGGATTCCTGATGCTGATCCGGATCCAGGGCGGCCGGGTGGTCGACCCCACGGCCGGCCGCGACGGCGTCGGCGACGTCTGGGTCGAGGACGGTCGCGTCGTCGCCCCCTCCGAGCGGACGCCCGACCGCACCGTCGACGCAACGGGCTGCGTGGTGATGGCCGGCGGCGTCGAGGTGCACTCGCACATCGCCGGCGGCAACGTCATCACCTCGCGGCTGCTGCTGCCGGACCTCTACGTCAGTGAGACGGCGCCGAACGGCCACCCCTTCGCCCATGCCGGCGGGGCGGCGGCCTGGATCGGCGCCGCCTACGCCAAGATGGGCTACACCACCGCCGTCGAGCCGGCGATGCCGCCGACCCACGCGCTGGCGACCCAGCTCGAGCTCGCCGACATCCCGCTCCTCGACCGAGGCGCGCTCGCGGTGATGGGCAACGACGACCAGCTGCTGCAACTCTTGCGCGACGGCGAGAGCAAGGACGCGATCCGCGATCTCGTGGCGCTCAACGTGGCACAGAGCCGGGCGCTCGGCGTCAAGTGCATCAACGCCGGCGGTGCCTCCGCTTTCAAGGATGGCGTGCTGAAGCTCAGCCTCGACGACGAGATCCCGGTCTACGGGCTCTCGACGCGCAAGATCATGGGCTCGCTTCTCGACGCGGTCGAGGAGATCGGCGTGCCGCACCCGCTGCACGTCCACTGCAACAACCTCGGCCTGCCGGGCGCCGACGAAAGCTTCGTCGAGACGCTGGCGGCCGCGGAAGGCCGGCGCATCCACTTCGCCCACGCGCAGTTCTACGCCTACGGCGCCGCCGACCCGGCGAACCCCGGCACCGGCGGCTTCCGCTCGGCCGCGCGCCGCATCGTCGACGCGATGCACGCGAACCCGCACGCGACGCTCGACATCGGGCAGGTGGTGTTCGGCCAGACCGTCACCGTCTCGATGGACATCCTGCGCCAGTTCGGCGGCCGCAAGGGCGCCAACCCGAAGAAGTGGGTGCTGAACGCGGGCGACGCCGAGGGCGGCGGCGTGGTGCCGTTCCTCTACAAGCCGCGCGGGCCCACGAGCTCGCTGCAATGGGCGATCGGCCTGGAGATCATGCTGCTCTCGAACGAGCCCGAGCGCACGATCCTGACCACCGACCACCCGAACGGCGGCCCATTCACCGCCTACCCGCGCATCATCCACCTGCTGATGGACAAGGAGGAGCGCGACCGCGAGATCGCGACCTTGCCCAAGGTGGTGCACGAGCGCTCCTCGCTGCCCGAGATCGAGCGCGAGTATTCCTTCTCCGAGATCGCCGAGCTGACGCGCTCCGGGCCGGCCAAGCTGCTGGGCATAGCCGACCGCGGGCACCTGCGCGACGGCGCGCGCGCCGACATCGCGGTCTACCGCGAGGACAGGAACCGCACCGCGATGTTCGCGAGCGCCAAGCTCGTGCTCAAGGACGGGGTGGCGATCGTCGAGGACGGCGAAATCGTGAACTGGCACGTCGGCCGTTCGCTCTCGCTCGTCGTCGAGTCCGACAAGGCGATGGAGCGCCGCACCGACGCCTACCTGCAGGACCGGTTCGGCCAGGGCCTCGACAGCTTCACTGTCCCGGATGCGGCCTTCCCCGAGGCCGATGTGTTCGAGGACGTGGCATGCCGGGCATGAACGAGCGGCTTCGCGTGAGGGACCTGAACCCGAATGTCTGACCTCACCCTCAACGGCATCCGCGTCGAGGACACCTTCGCGGAGGCGTTCGACGTCGCCGGCACCGCGATCGTCGTCACCAACGACACCGCGAAGTGGGCGATGATCGCCGCCACCACGATGACGGGCTTCGCCACCTCGGTGATCGGCTGCGGCGCCGAGGCCGGGATCGACGCCGAGCTCTCGCCCGAGGAGACGCCGGACGGTCGCCCGGGCGTGCGCATCCTGCTGTTCGGCTTCGAGCCGAACGGGCTGAAGGAGCAGCTCCTGAAGCGCGTCGGGCAGTGCATCCTCACCTGCCCCGGCACCGCGTGCTTCGCCGGCGTCGAGGGGCCGACCAAGATCAAGCTCGGCGGCGCGATCCGCTACTTTGGCGACGGCTTCGCCATCGCCAAGCGCCTGCCCGACCACACCGGCAAGATGCGCCGCTACTGGCGCATCCCGGTGATGGACGGCGAGTTCCTGTGCGAGGATTCGGTGCGCGCGGTCGACGGCGCGGTCGGCGGCGGCAACCTGCTGTTCCTCGGCCGCAACCACGCCGAGACCCTGAAGGTGGCCGAGGTCGCCGTGGAGGCCGCGAAGGCGATCCCCGGGGCGATCCTGCCCTTCCCCGGCGGCATCGTCCGCTCCGGCTCGAAGGTCGGCGCCCGCACCAAGGGCATGATGGCCTCGACCAACGACGCCTACTGCCCGACGCTGAAGGGCCGGGCCGGCTCGGCGCTGCCGGCCGAATGCGGCGTGGTGCTGGAGATCGTCATCGACGCGCTGACCTCTCAGGGCGTTTCAGATTCGATGCGGGCGGCGCTGCACGCGGCGACCGAGGTCGGCGCGCAGCACGGACTCGTGGCGATCACCGCGGGTAATTACGGCGGCAACCTCGGGCGGCACCATTATCGCCTTCGCGATCTGCTTGAAAAGAATCCTGCCGTGAAGGAGACCGAAGCGTGAGCGTCCTCTCCCTGCGGCAGGCGCCCCCCGAGCGCCTCGACCTCCTCGACATCGCCCCCGCGACCCTGGCCGCGCTGTCGCAAGGCGAGGCCGAGCGCCTGCCGATCGGCACGACCCGGCGCGGCCTCGTCCTCGGCGACTGCTTCCAGGTGTCGCTCGACGGCGGCGACAGCCTCACCATCGAAGGCGGTCACGAGCGCCTCGACCGCGTCGGGGCCGCGCTCGGCCAGGGCACGATCCGCGTCGTCGGCGATGTCGGGCAGCGCCTCGGCGAAGGCATGGCCGGCGGCACGCTCACCGTCACCGGTAACGTCGGCCCGTATGCGGGCACCGGCGCGACCGGCGGCACCATCACGATCGAAGGTGATGCCGGCGACCATGCCGGCGGCGCGGTCTACGCGGCCAAGGCCGGGCTCGACGGCGCGACGCTGATCGTCAAGGGCACGGCCGGCCGCCACCTCGGCGACCGCATGCGGCGCGGGCTGATCCTCGTCGAGCGGGCCGGCGACCACGCCGGCTCGCGGATGATCGCCGGAACGATCGCGGCGGGCTCCGTCGGCGACCACCCCGGCTTCGGTATGCGCCGCGGCACCCTCCTTCTCGGCAGCCACGGCCGCCTGACGCCGACCTTCGTCGAGACCGGCACTCACGACCTCGTCTTCCTCCGCCTCCTGGCACGCTCGCTCCAGCGCCTCAGCCCGCGCCACGCCGAGATCGCCGCCGGCCCGCTCCGCCGCTACTCCGGCGACCTCGCGACGATCGCCAAGGGCGAGATCTGGGCGGCGGCTTGAAGTGCGGCCCCTCTCATGGAGGGGCATGTCGCATTCACGCCGCGTCGAACGCCTCCGCCGTGGCGACTGGATCGCAGGTCACGCAACGTGGCCCCCTCTCCCGAACGGGAGAGGGGACCCGCGTTCGATCCGGCGACGCATTGGGATACGTGAAGGCGAGCCTCCGAATGGGCGGATGAGCCGCGCTGGACATGCGGTGATTCGCGTCGGCGCGCCGCGAGATATCTCCGTTTGCCGTGCCGCGGCGGCGCCTTAAGGTCGTCGCAACCCGGCCACGGAGCCGGGACGATGCGAGGACGCCCCGCCGATGCTGATCCTGCTGTCCGCCTGCCTGCTGTCGCAACCGACGCAGTGCCACGACGACCAGATCCCGATGTCCTACCAGGGCACCAACCCGTTCATCTGCCTGCGGCACGCCCAGAGCGTGCTGGCCGAATGGCAGGCGGCCCACCCCGAGCTCCACGTCGCGAAGTGGCGCTGCGCGGTGCGCGGAACGGTGCCGAGGGACCTGTGAGCGGCGTCCGCCGAAGCTGAACGGTTGCCGACCCACGCGCTCGCGCACGGTTCAGACTCGGTCGATCATCCTCCGGACTTCGATGGCCGCCGGCCACGCACTCCGCGAGGACATGTCGTGTCGCTTCTCCGTTTTCGTCTGGCCGGGCTCTGCGCCTTGGCGCTTGCCGGCCAGGGCCTCGCCACCGCCGCGCGGGCCGCGGACTTCGACGGTCCCTATCCGCCGCGCCCGCCGGAATACGCCGAGCCCGCGTATCGCGAGCCGCCTCCCCCGCCGACGTTCCGCCGCCCGCACTTCACGGTCGGGCCGGACTTCGAGCCGCCCGAACGCTGCCGCAGCTTCGTGAAGCGCCGAATCGACGCGTACGGCGAGGAGGTTTTGCGCCGGGTTCGCGTCTGCGACGAGCCCGGCGGTTACGACGAGGGTCCACGGCGTCGGCCGGTGTTCTACGACCATCCGCCGCGTCCGCCGGCCGACATCCCGGATCGCGAATGGGGCGGTCCGCGCTGGTAGCCGGGCGTCAGGCGCGGATCGGCGCCTTCTTCAGCGCTGCGGCGAAGGCCTTGAGCTGGCGGTTCAGGTCCGCCAGCTCGTTCAAAGCGATGGTCTTGTGGCCGTCCTTGACGGCGCGCTCGATGTCCTCGACCTGCGAGGCGGCGAGGCGCCGGAGTGCGGTGGCGACTTGGTCACGGGTCAACGGCGCCTCTCCCGGCACGACGCTTGGGGGAGGTTCGGTGATAGGTCGACAGGCTTAACCGTTGGTGTGCGGGCCGCCTGCCGAGGCGCGGATCAGTCGTCCGGCGCCGTCGTCGGCGGCGCCAGGGCGGCCTGCGCCGCCTGCAGCCCGGCGCGGGCCTTCTCCATCGCCGCCGCCTTCGCGCCGGCCTCGGCGTTCAGCGCTTCGAGGAAGGCCGTCCAGTCCTCACGCAGCGCGGGAGGCATCGCGCCGTCCAGCCGGTCGCGTAGGTGGGTGGCGCGTGCGCCGGGGCTGTCCGTCGGCGCGGCCGCATCCGACTCGTAGATCCCGACGCCGCAGACCTGGTCGCCGGCGCGGGTGTAGTAGGTGGTCTTCGGAAGCGCGACGGTGCTGCCCGGCTTCGGAAAAAGGTAGCGGATCGCTGAGACCTGTCCCGGCGCCGCCGTCTCCATCATCGTGCGGATGAAGTAGGTGCCGTCGCTGTCGTGCAGGTCGCGCACGTTCTGGCCCTGCAGGACCGGGTTGGGGTGGGCACTCATCACCCCGTCCGGCCCGACGCAGAACACGTAGGTGTCCGCGGTGCGGAAGCCCGCCTCGCCCTTGGTAAAATGCGCGAGCGCCGCCGGCTTGTCGGCCGCGAGCGCGGCGACCACGTGCTTCAGCATCCATTTGGCGCTCGCTTCCGCACCGACGTCGCCACAGGACGTCGGCGCCTCGCCGTCGCCGCAGGCGCGGGCGCCCTGGGGCGAAGCCGCCAGCCCAAGGGCGACGAGGAGGGTCAAGGCGAAGGTCGAACGGAACGGTCCCATCGGTCGTGCCTCGACGGTCGAGCGGAGGCACCTGCGCGGCGAAGGCACCATCGCAAGGGAGCCTCGCGCAAAGGAGCCTCGATTCGTCCGGCCGACGACTGTTCACCGTCGGCCTGGACCTGCTGATCGACAGCTTCCATCGATTTTTTCAAATCTTCAAGCTCGAAATGCAGGCATCGCGCGGCCGAAAAACAATGCATCGTCTTCGACGGCGCCACCCTTCTTAAGAAGGGCGGCGCCGCCTGCTGGGATCAGGTCCGCCAGGGGTGGGCCGGAAGCGCGGTCTTGCCGATCGCGCTGGCGCCGGCCTCGGCCACCGCGTGGTCGTCTTCGACGGTCGAGCCGCTGACGCCGATGGCGCCCGACATTTTGCCGTCCGCGTCGACGATCGGGATGCCGCCGGGGAAGGTGATCAGCCCCTCGTTCGAGTGCTCGATGCCGTAGAGGGGCTTGCCCGGCTGCGACAGCGCGCCGATCTGGCCGGTCATCATGCCGAAGAACACCGAGGTCTTGGCCTTCTTCTGGGCGATGTCGATCGAGCCGACCCAGGCGCCGTCCATCCGGTAGAACGCCTTCAGGTTTCCGCCGGAATCGACGACCGCGATGCACATCTGGGTGCCGAGCTCGGTCGCCTTGGCCTTCGCGGCAGTGATCGCGGTTTCCGCCTGCTCGATGGTGACGTGCATGGTGTTCTCTCCCTGTTGGCGCCGCCAGGCCGGGGCGCGTCGTCCCCGCGGGGTCGGCGGGGATACCAATCGACAACGGCCGGGTTTGCGCCCGGTGCCGAAAACGAGGACGGCCGCCCCGGATGGTCCGGAGCGGCCGCGGATTGATCGACGTCTGCGGTCCTTACTTGGCCGACATCGCGTTGGCCTTCTCGATCAGCGCCTCGGCCATGCGGATCGAGGCGATGTCGATCAGGCGGCCGTCCAGCGAGACGGCGCCGCGGCCTGCCTTGGCGGCCTCTTCCATGGCCACGAGGATGCGGCGGGCCTTGGTCACCTCGGCTTCGGACGGGGTGAACACCTCGTTGGCAAGGTCTATCTGCGAGGGGTGGATCGCCCACTTGCCCTCGTAGCCGGCCGACGCGCAGCGGCGGGCAGCGGAGGTGTAGCCGTCGGGATCGGAGAAGTCGCCGAACGGGCCGTCGATCGGGCGCAGGCCGTAGGCGCGGCAGGCGACCAGCATGCGCTGCTGGGCGAACAGCCACGGGTCCTGCCAATGGGTCTCGCGCTTGCCGCTCTCGTCCTTGTCCGTGAGCACGCTGTAATCGGGGTTCACGCCGCCGATGACCTGGGCGCGGGCGCGACAGGAGGCGGCGTAGTCGGCCACGCCGAAGGACATCGCCTCGAGGCGCTTGGAGGAGGTCGCGATCGCCTCGACGTTGGCCATGCCGAGCGCGGTCTCGATCAGCACCTCGAAGCCGAGCTTCTTCTCGCGCTTCTTGGCCTGCTCGATCTGCGTCACCAGTACGTCGATGGCGTAGACGTCGGCCGGCACGCCGACCTTGGGAATCAGGATCATGTCGAGGCGCGGGCAGGCTTCGACGATGTCGACGACGTCGCGGTACATGTAGTGGGTGTCGAGACCGTTGATGCGGATCATCATGGTCTTCGTGCCCCAATCGATGTCGTTGAGGGCTGCGATGATGTTGGTGCGGGCCTTCTCCTTGTCGTCCGGCGCGACCGCATCCTCGAGGTCGAGGAAGATCACGTCGGCGTTCGAGGTGGCCGACTTCTCCATGAAGGTCGGGTTCGAGCCGGGCACGGCGAGCTCGGAACGGTGGAGCCGCGGGGTGGCCTGCTGGACGAGGGTGAAGCTCATGGGTCTCTCCTGATAGGGTGGATGTCGTCGGAGCGCGGGCGCAGCTAAGGGGCCCGCGCGTCGTGTTTCAACATGGGCCGCGTCGCACCGCGCGACAGGCCCGGCGGAACGTATTCAGCCGGTGGCGCCGAAGCCGACGGCGATGCAGTTGATCGAGAGTAGCAGGGCGGACTTCACCGCCTCGCGCTTGTCTTCGTCGGCCTCGGCGCGGAAGCGGCGCAGCAGTTCGACCTGCTCGCGGCCGACCTGGTTGATCGTCGGCAGGCGCCCGGTGAGCCTGTCGCGGAACAGCGGCGCGCGCTCGGCCAGCTCCCGGCCGCCGGTGATCCGCAGCACCATCTCGCGCGTCAGCGCGTACTCGGCCTCGATCATCCCGAAGATGCGCTCGCGAATCTCGGGGTCGGCGACGAGGCCGGCGTAGTCGCGGGCGATGCCGAGGTCGACCATCAGCAGCGTCTTCTCGACCTCGTCGAGGATCAGCCGGAACAGCCGGCATTCCTGGAACAGGCGCTTGAGCAGCGCCTCGCCTGGGTCGCCGCGCACGTCGAGGAAGCTGCGGATGCCCGATCCGACGCCGTACCAACCGGTGACCACGTGACGGTTCTGCGCCCAGGCGAACACCCAGGGGATCGCGCGCAGGTCGCTCAGCGACTTCGCGCCGAAGCGCCGCGCCGGTCGCGAGCCGATGTTGAGCAGCGCGATCTCGTCCAGCGGGCTCGCCGACTGGAAGTAGTCGACGAGGCCGTCGGCCTGGAGAAGGTTGACGTAGGCCGCGCGCGAGGCGCCCGACAGCGCCTCGAGGGCGTCGTCGAACTCGTGCCGGGGCTGGTTCGCCCGCTGCCGCTCGGATTGCAGCGCGTGCTCGAACACCGAGGCGGCGAGCAGCTCCATCTGGTAGGCGGCGGTGCCGCGGTTGGCGTACTTGAACGAGACCACCTCGCCCTGCTCGGTGGTGCGGAAGCGGCCGTTGATCGAGCCCGGCGGCTGCGCGTCGATCCCGCGCTGGGTCGGCACGCCGCCGCGGCTCACCGAGCCCCCGCGCCCGTGGAAGAAGGCGATCGGCACGCCGGCTTCCTTGCCGAGCGCCGTCAGCTTGGACTGCGCCTTGTACAGCTCCCAGTTCGAGGCGACGAAGCCGCCGTCCTTGTTCGAATCCGAGTAGCCGATCATCACCTCCTGCACGCCGCCCTGCCAGCGGGTGGAGCGGCGCACCACCGGGACGGCGATCAGCTCCTTCATGATCGCAGGCGCCGCGCGCAGATCCTCGATGGTCTCGAACAGCGGCACGATCGGCAGCGGGCAGATCTCGGTGCCGGCCGCGTCGAGGTAGAGCCCGGCCTCCTTGGCCAGCAGGTACGCGCCGAGGATGTCGGGGACGGAGCGGGTCATCGACAGGACGAAGGCGCCGAAGGCCTCGCGGTCGAGGGTGTCGCGCATCTCGCCGACCAGTGCGAAGGTGGCCAGGGTCTCGCGGGCGTCGTCCGGCAGGCCCTCGAAGGAGGTCTCGCCGGTCCGCGGTCGCGCCAGCTCGGCGACGAGCCAGGCCTTCCATTCCGGCGTGTCGAGGTCCGGCGGCGCCTTGCCGCCGTTCTGGCGAGCGTAGAGCGCGTGCAGGGTCTTGGTGGTGCGGGTGGTGTTCTCGCGCAGGTCGAGCCGGACGGTGGAGAACCGGAAGATCTCGACCATCCGCCGCACCGGCCGCACCAGGTCGGTGGCGAGCGAGGTGCACTTGGCGTCCGAGAGTCCCTGCTCCAGGGTGCGCAGGTCGTTGATCAGGCCGTCGGCGCTCGGGTAGTCCGGGCCGTTCGCGCGACCGCCCTCGTTGCGCCGGATCGTCGCCTCGAGCTTGCGCAGGATGCAGGACAGGTACTGGCGATAGGCCTCGCCCGGGTTCCGGCCGGCGATCGCCTTGGCGTCGCCGCTCTCGGACAAAGCCCGCGCGAGCTCGGCCCGGAAGGTCTCGGGGACGGGCATCGAGCGCTCGGTGAGCGAGAGCACACGGCCGAGATGGAGCACGCCGTCGCGGTAGCGCTTGAGCGAGGCGAGCGCGTTCCACTTCAGCGTCTCGCGGGTGACGCTCGCGGTGACGTAGGGGTTGCCGTCGCGGTCGCCGCCGATCCAAGAGCCGAACTGGAAGAAGGCCGGCACCTCGAACTTCTCGTCCGGGTAGTACTGCGCCAGCGACTCCTCGAGCGAGTAGACCACCTCCGGCAGCATCTCGAACAGGGTCTCGTCGAAGAAGTGCAGGCCCCAGGAAACCTCGCGCTCGACGGTGGCCTTCTCCAGGTGCAGCTCGCCGGTCATCCAGACGAGCTCGATCTGGTCGCGCAGCTCGTTCATCAGGCCGTTGCGCTCGCGCGTGGTCCAGCGCGGCAGTTCGAGCTCGCGCAGCACGAGGTAGATCCGCCGGAACTTCTCCAGCACGGTCACGCGCTTGCCCTCGGTGGGGTGGGCGGTGATCGTCGGGCGGATGCGCAGGTCCTTCAGCAGCGCATGGATCTGATGCGCGGGGATGCCGCTCGCCGAGGCCTCGGCCAGCACCTTGGCGAACGAACCGCCGAGGGCCGAGCGGCCTTCCGTGCGCTCGACGTGCCGGCGCCGGCGCATGGCGACGTTCTGCTCGGCGATCGACAGCAGCTGGAACCAGATGCCCTGCACCTGGAGGGCGCGGGCCAGCATCTCGGGCGTGAAGGTCGAGATGTCGGCGGTTCCGTGCAGCACCGCCTCGAGTTCGGGCTCGTGCCGGCGCGCCACGTCGAGCAGCGCGTGGAACAGGATGTCGAGCGCCTCCTTCGACGAGGTGCCGGTGATCACCGGCGGCGCGAAGGCGTTCTCTTCGGCATGGCTGAGGGACGCGTGGAGGGTCTTTGGCATCGGATCAAGCCACCTGGGGCGGATGTCGTTCTGGCGGGGGTGGCACCGCGCGGCCCCCTCTCCCGTCCGGGAGAGGGTTGGGGTGAGGGATGCAGGTCCATCCGGCGAGGGCATCCCCCTCATCCTGTCCCTCACCGGACGGGCGAGGGAACTCGCGCTTTCAGGTTCGCGCGTCGAGCGTTACGCCGCCCGGCGCATCACCTCGGCCACGGTGTCGCCGAACGAGCCCGGGTCCGGCGCCACGGTGAGGCCGTAGGAGCGCATGATCTCGGCCTTCTCGGCGGCGCTGTCGCCGGTGGCGGAGATGATCGCGCCGGCATGCCCCATGCGGCGCCCCTTCGGCGCCGTGAGGCCGGCGACGAACCCGATCACGGGCTTGGAGAAGTTCGCCTTGATCCAGGCCGCGGCCTCGGCCTCCTGCGGGCCGCCGATCTCGCCGATCATCAGCACCGCCTCGGTCTCGGGGTCCTGCTCGAACAGGGCGAGGTGGTCGAGGAAGGACGATCCGTTGATCGGGTCGCCGCCGATGCCGACCGAGGTCGAGATGCCGATGCCGTGCGCCTTCATCTGCGAGGCGGCCTCGTAGCCCAGCGTCCCCGAGCGCGAGATCACGCCGACGTTGCCCTTCAAGTAGATGTGGGGCGGCATGATGCCGAGCATCGACTTGCCGGGCGAGATGATGCCGGCGCAGTTCGGGCCGACCACCATGGTGCGGCGCTCCTTGGGGTA
The DNA here is from genome assembly GCF_008039475.1 of Methylobacterium sp. WL12. Taxonomy (NCBI): domain Bacteria; kingdom Pseudomonadati; phylum Pseudomonadota; class Alphaproteobacteria; order Hyphomicrobiales; family Methylobacteriaceae; genus Methylobacterium; species Methylobacterium sp. WL12. The sequence continues at coordinate 39,415 of NZ_VRUW01000035.1, forward strand.
GCGCATCAGGTAGCGCTTCACCCGCATCATGTCCTGGGCCGGGATGCCGTCGGTGATCGAGCAGACCAGCTTCAGCCCGGCGTCGGCCGCCTCCATGATCGCGTCCGCGGCGAAGGGCGGGGCGACGAAGGTGATCGAGGTGGTGGCGCCGGTGGCCTCGACCGCGTCCTTCACGGTGTTGAACACCGGCAGGCCGAGATGGGTCTTGCCGCCCTTGCCGGGGGTGACGCCGCCGACGACGTTGGCGCCGTACTCCTTCATCTCCTTGGCGTGGAAGGTGCCCTTGTCGCCGGTGATGCCCTGGACGATGATCGGGGTGGTCTCGTCGATGAGAATGCTCATGGCGGGTTCCTTCGCTTATCTCACGGACGTCAGTGCTTGGTGCCGTCGCAGGCTTCGACGGCCTTGCGCGCGGCGTCCGACAGGGTCTCGGCGGTGATCAGGTCGAGCCCGCTCTCGGCGAGGATGCGTTGCCCGGCCTCGACGTTGGTGCCGGCCAGCCGCACGATCAGGGGCACCTCGATCTTCACCTCGCGGGCCGCCTGGACCACGCCCTCCGCGACCCAGTCGCAGCGGTTGATGCCGGCGAAGATGTTGACGAGGATCGCCTTCACGTTCTTGTCCGAGAGGACGAGGCGGAAGGCGGTGGCGACGCGCTCAGGCGAGGCGCCGCCGCCGACGTCGAGGAAGTTCGCCGGCTCGCCGCCCGCGTGCTTGATCATGTCCATCGTCGCCATGGCCAAGCCCGCGCCGTTGACGATGCAGCCGATCTCGCCCTCGAGCCCGATGTAGCTGAGGTTGTGCTCGGCGGCCTGGGCCTCGCGCGGGTCGCCCTGCGACGGGTCGTGCATGTCGGCGATGTTGCGACGCCGGAACATCGCGTTGTCGTCGAACGACATCTTGGCGTCGAGCGCCAGCACGCGGTCGTCCTTGGTGACGACGAGCGGGTTGATCTCCAGCATCGTGCCGTCGCAATCGCGGAACGCCCGGTAGGCGTTCATGATCGTCTTCACCGCGGCCGAGACCTGCTTGATGTTGAGCCCGAGCTGGAACGCGATCTCGCGCGCCTGGAACTGCTGCAAGCCGACGGCCGGCTCGACCACCACCTGGATCAGCGCCTCGGGCTCGTTCGCCGCGATCTCCTCGATGTCCATGCCGCCGCGCTGCGAGGCGATGACGCGGACGCGCTCGGCCTTCCGGTCGAGGACGTAGCCGAGGTAGAGTTCGCGCTCGAACGGGTCGGCGGTCTCGACGTAGACCCGTTGCACCGGCTTGCCCTCGGGCCCGGTTTGCAAGGTGACGAGGCGCTTGCCGAGAAGCTCGCGGGCTGCGTCGCGGACCTCGTTGTAGGTCCGGCACAGCTTGATTCCGCCGGCCTTGCCGCGGGCGCCGGCATGGATCTGCGCCTTCACCGCCCAGAACGAGCCGCCGAGCTCGGTCGCCGCGTAGACGGCCTGGTCGGCACTGAAGGCGACGGCACCCTTGGGAACCGCGACGCCGAAGCTCGCGAGCAGTTCCTTGGCCTGGTACTCGTGCACGTCCATCGGGCGCCTCCTTCCGTATTGTTCTTCGATACGGTTCTACGCCCTCATTTTACTTTGGGGGAGGCCGATGCCGCATCAAATTTTTTTGCATTCTCGTTGAGTTCGCCTTGATCGGCGAAGGAATGCTTGGATTGTGCTTGCTGCGACGCAGCATATCGCGGCCGCGACGGGTCGCGAACCACGCGGCATCGGATCGACGGCTTCCGTGAGAACGCCGCCGACCCGGACGCGCCTCAGTTCACCTTGGCCTTGACCACGTCGTAGACCTTCTCGTTGAGGTCGCCGGCGTCGCCGAGCAGCCCTTCGAGTTCCTTCAGGCGTGCGTCCGCGAAGTCGCGGTCGTCGAGACCCTTCGCGTTGACGTAGACGTTGAGGGCGGCGCTGCGCAGGCCGGCATGGGCCGAGAGCACGGCCACGCCCGCATCCGAGATGACGTTGAGGTTGCCCTTGTCGGCCACCACCTCGGCGAGGTCGATCACCGCGCGGCAGGCGCGGCAGCAGGCGAGCGGAACGTCGGTGGCGACCTTGAGCGCCGCCTGGATCTTCTCCGCCCGGGCGGCCTTCTCCTCGTCGGTCGCCTTCGGGAGCCCGTAGGCGCCCATCACCGCGTCGAAGGCGGCGACGTCCTCGGCGATCATGCCGGTAAGCTGCGCCCGCAAAGCCTCGGACTGCGTGAGCATGTCCTTCAGCTCGGCCTCGACCTCGACGTACTTCTTCTTGCCGATGGTGAGGTTGCACACCATCGAGACCAGGGCTGCGCCCATGGCGCCGGAGATGGCGGCGGCACCGCCGCCGCCGGGGGTCGGGGCGGCGCTGGCCAGCCCGTCGAGGAAGGTGGCGATCGTATCGTGCTCGGCCATGCGCCCCACTCCCTTTGTTCAGGCCATCTTCTTGGCGAGGGCGTAGATCTCCTCGGCGTCCAACACCTGCTCGGTGCTGTCGAAGAGCTGCCCGACGCAGGCGCGGTGGAGCTTCAGCTTGAGGCCGCCGATCCCCAGCGCGCCGAACGACTTCTTGCCGTGGCGATCCTTGCCCTTGTCCATGGCGTCGATGCCGCCGAAGCCGAGCGGCGGCTGGGCGTTGTAGTCGGCCACGAACTCGATCGAGGCCTCGTCCTTCCAGGCCGATTCGGGCAGCAGCTCGATGCCGATGGCGCCGGCCGAGAACACGAGGTTCTTGCCCTTGACGATCTCGGCGCGCGAGGCCTCGTCGGGGGTGGCGGCCGCGGTCACGGCGACGCCGAAGCGCTTGTTGACGGCGTCGGCCGCAGCCTGTGCCCGGTCGAGCTGGCGGGCGGCGATGACGACCTCGGCGCCTTCCTTGGCCAGCAGCGCGGCCGAGCGCATGCCGACGGGGCCGGTGCCGGCGAGCACGACGGCCTTCTTGCCTTCGAGCGAGCCTGCGGCCTTCGCCACCAATGCGACGCCGGCTGCGGCGGTGGTGTTCGAGCCGTTCGAATCGAGCATGGTCGAGACGCGGAACGGGCCGAAGAAGCGTTTCTTCACCGCGGCGAGAACGGCCTCGCCGGCCGCCATGTTGCCGCCACCGACGAAGATCGCCGTCGACTTCTTCTCGGAGCCGCCGCGGGTGTAGATCGTGCCGTCGACCAGCGCCCCGACGTTCTCCGGGGTCACGCCTCCGTAGCCGGTGATGTGGTCGGCGCCGCCGTCGTAGCCGACGACCGTGTCGAACACGGACGGCATCGCATCGGTGTCGAACAGGAACAGAAGCTTCTTCATGGTGCGTCCTCTCGTCCGCGTCTCGGCGCGGCTGGCGTTTGGTGTTGAATTCGAGGTTCGGGCGCCCTCCGCCGCGACGTCATTCCGGGGCGCCGAAGGCGAGCCCAGAATCCAGAGCCGCGGATGCGGACGGTTGGAACAACCCCTGCGTGTCTAGATTCCAGGCTCCGCTTTGCGGCCCCGCGGTGAGACTTCCGACGCGCGGCGGGGCCTAGACCACGTTCTGCGGCGTGCCGGCGACGTAGGCCTCGACGTTGTCGACGAGCTGGTCGGCCAGGATCTGCATCGCTTCCTTGCTCGCCCAGGCCACGTGCGGCGTGACGATGAGGTTCGGCAGGTCGAGGTCGCACAGGATGTTGCCGTCCTTGGGCGGCTCCTGCACCACCACGTCGAAGCCGGCGCCGCCGATCGTGCCGGCCTTGAGCGCTTCGGCGAGCGCCGCCTCGTCCACGAGGCCGCCGCGAGCGGTGTTGATGAGGATGGCGTGCTTCTTCATCTTCGCCAGCTGCTCGGCGCCGATCATGTTCCGGGTCTCGGGCGTGAGCGGCGCGTGCAGCGTGATCACGTCGGACTGGGTCAGGATCGTCTCGAAGTCGACGAGGCCCTCCTGCGGGAAGACGTCGTAGGCGATGACCTTCATGCCGAGCGCCTCGGCCCGCTGGCCGATCGATTTGCCGAGCGCGCCGTAGCCGACGATGCCGAGCGTCGAGCCGGCGATGTCGTGGATCGGGTAGTCGAAGTAGCAGAATTGGGTGGACTTGTTCCAATCGCCCCGGCGCACCGAGTTGGCGTACGGCACGATCGCCCGCCGCAGGGCGAAGATCAGCGCGATGACGTGCTCGGGCACGGTGTTGAAGGCGTAGTTGCGGATGTTGACGACGGTGATGCCCTGAGCCTTGGCCTGGGCCTTGTCGACCACGTCGGTGCCGGTGGCGGCGACCGCGATGAGCTTGAGGTCGGGGAGCTGCTTCAACGTGTCGGCGCGCATCGGCACCTTGTTGATCAGCGCGATCTCGGCGCCGGCCAGCCGGGAGACGATCTCCTCCGGCGTCCAGGTCGAATCGTATTCCTTGTAGTCGTGCGGGAAGTTGAACGGCCGGACCGTGGCGTCGAGGGACTCGCGGTCGAGGAATACGATCTTCTTCGTCATGGAACGCCTTTCATGCGACGGCCGGATCGGGTCTCAAGCCCGCGACGCGTCGGCCGCGGCGATCCCGATCCGGTTCGAGATGATCCCCTCTCGTCCGGGTGTGCGTGGGGGCGTCGCCGCCCCCGCGCGATGGCCTTCGTCGTCAGCCGCGGGAGAGCGGGTTTTCGCGCAGGTAGCTCGACGCCGCCGCGACGCCCGAGCCCGGCGTGACGTGCACGCCGCAATCGATCATCGCCATCTCGGCGCCGGCGATCGCGCCCAGCAGCGACAGCTCGTTCAGGTCGCCGAGGTGGCCGATGCGGAACACCTTGCCCGCGACCTGGCTGAGGCCTGCGCCCAGCGAGAGGTTGTAGCGGTCGTAGGCGTGCTTGATGATCTTGGCTGCGTCGACGCCCTCGGGCGCCAGAATCGCCGTCACCGTGTCGGAGTTCCACTTGGGCTCCTTGGCGCAGGTCTTCAGGCCCCACGCCGCCACGGCCTGACGGGTCGCCTCGGCGAGCACGTGGTGGCGGTGGTAGACGTTGTCGATGCCCTCTTCGCGGATGCACGTCAGAGCTTCGCGCAGGCCGTAGAGCAGCGGCAGCGGCGGGGTGTAGGGGAAGTAGCCGGTGGGGTTCTGCTTCAGCTGGTCCGACCAGGCGAAGTAGACGTGGCCGAGACGGTCGTTGCCGCCCGCGCCGCCGCCCTCGGAGATCTTGATCGCCTTGGCGCTGGCGCAGAGCACGCCGAGGCCGGCCGGCAGCATGAAGCCCTTCTGCGAGCCGGCGATGGCGCAGTCGACCTTCCATTCGTCCATCTTGAACGGCAGCGAGCCGATCGACGAGATGCCGTCGACGAACAGCAGCGCCGGGTGGCCGGCGGCGTCGATCGCCTTGCGGACGGCGCCGATGTCGCTGGTGACGCCGGTCGCCGTCTCGTTGTGGACGACCATCACGGCCTTAATCTTGTGGTCGGTGTCGGCGCGCAGGGCCTCACCGATCTTCTCCGGGTCCGCGCCGGTGCCCCAGGCCTCGTCCTGCACGATCACGTCGAGCCCGAGGCGCTGGGCCATGTCGACCCAGAGGTGGCTGAACTGGCCGTAGCGGGCCGTCAGGACCTTGTCGCCGCGGCAGAGGGTGTTGGCGAGCGCCGATTCCCAGATGCCGGTGCCGGAGGACGGATAGAAGATGATCGTGCCGGCCTCGGAGCCGAACACGATCTTGGCGTCCTGGAACAGGGGCTTCACCAGCGCCGGGAAGTCCGGCGAGCGGTGGTCCTCCGAGGGGACGTGCATCGCGCGCAGCACGCGGTCCGGGATGTTGGTCGGGCCGGGAATGAAAAGGTGGTTGCGTCCGGGGCGCCGCGTTGCAGCCATGGGTGTGTCCTCCGATTACCAAGATACGTTGGCCGGCAAGCCGGCGTCAGGAACGATGCGCCGGCAGGCGGCGCATGGGCGTGTGGTGATCCGTGGGCGTTCTGGCGAGCGGTGTGCCGAACCGGCGCGGCCGGAAGCGCGCGGGAGGGCTGTCCCGCGCGGAACTTCCGCTTCGTCGGTCGGTCGCATCGCCGGGCGATGCGGAGCGGCGGAACGGTCTTGCACCGCTCGCGGTCGCGGCATGGATCCATGCCGGTCGCCTCCGATAGCCTTCGTCTTCCTTGCGTCGGCCGTGCCCGGTGCGCAAGCCGCTCGACGCGGATCCTGCACGCCGGAATTCCGACGACCTTCGGCACTGTCCTCCCCGTCGTCCCGCCCCGGGCCACGATTCAAGTCGACCCGTCCGGCCGCCCCGCCACGAAGGCGAGGCCGGCCGCTCCGGTCGGCGATCCCTTGGCCGTCTCCGGCGCCCGCCTTTCGGCAGGTGATCGCTTTGCATCCATTATGGACACCGAAGCCTCACAAGCAAAACTGGAAAAACTTCCCGGATGGCGAAAAAAAATTGTCGTGCACTGCAACAATCGCGCGAACGACCATTGTGTTGCTTGCTGCATCGCAGCATCGAACGGACTCCACCGTCATCAAACTGAGACGCGTTTCCGGTTTGGCTCGGCCGAAGACCGCCGGGAGATGCTCGTGGCCGACGACACGGAAGGGACGACCCGCGTCCGCAGCCTGTTCCTCTCAGACCTGCACCTCGGCACCCGTGGCTGCCAGGCCGGGCTGCTGCTGGACTTCCTGAAGGACTACGACGCCGACACGCTCTACCTCGTCGGCGACATCGTCGACGGCTGGCAGCTCCGCTCGGGCTGGTACTGGCCGCAGGGGCACAACGACGTGGTGCAGAAGCTGCTGCGCAAGGTGCGCAAGGGCTCGAGCCTGGTCTACGTGCCGGGCAACCACGACGAGTTCCTGCGCAACTACATCGGCACCACCTTCGGCGGCATCGAGATCGCAGAGAGCCGCATCCACGAGGCGGCCGACGGGCGGCGCTACCTCGTGATCCACGGCGACCAGTTCGATATGGTGGTGCGCCACGCCCGCTGGCTCGCCCACCTGGGCGACGGCGCCTACACCGTCGCGCTGTTCGTCAACACCGGTCTGAACAAGCTGCGCCGGCGGCTGGGCCTGTCCTACTGGTCGCTCTCGGCCTGGGCGAAGCTGAAGGTGAAGAACGCGGTCAACTTCATTGGCGCGTTCGAGACCTTCCTCGCCGACGAGGCCCGGCGCCAGGGTGCCGACGGGGTGATCTGCGGCCACATCCACCACGCCGCCGACCGGCGCATCGACGGGTTGCGCTACCTCAACACCGGCGACTGGGTCGAATCCTGCACCGCCCTCGTCGAGCATTACGACGGCCGCATGGAGGTGCTGCACTATCCGACCATCCTCCGAGCCCGCGCGGCGGAGGCCGAGCGTGCGGCGCTTCCGGCGCCGGACCGCCGGGCCGTCGCGTGAGGCTGCTCGTCGCGACCGACGCCTGGGCGCCGCAGGTCAACGGCGTGGTGCGCTCGCTGGAGCGTATGGCCGAGGCCGCTCCCGCGCGCGGCTTCGAGCCGTTCTTCCTGACCCCGCGCGACTTCCGCTCGCTGCCGATGCCGGGCTATTCCGAGATCCGCCTCGCCCTCGCCGGCGCCCGCGGAATCGGCGTGGCCTGGGAGCGAATCGACCCGACCCACGTGCACATCGCCACCGAGGGCACCATCGGCCACGCGGTGCGCCGGCTCTGCATCGCCAAGGGCCGGCCCTTCACCACCAGCTACCACACCCGTTTTCCCGAATACCTCGCCGCCCGCGCGCCGATCCCGGAGGCCTGGAGCTACGCCTGGTTGCGGCGCTTCCACCGAGCCGCCAGCGGCACGATGGTCAGCACCGCCTCCCTCGAACACGAACTCGCCGGTCGCGGCTTCCGCAACCTGATGCGCTGGACGCGGGGCGTCGACACCGAGCTGTTCCGCCCGGCCGAGGCGGACGCGTCGCCGCCCAAGGCGCTCGACGGCTTGCCGCGCCCGATCTTCCTATTCGTCGGCCGCGTAGCGGTGGAGAAGAACGTCGCCGCCTTCCTCGGCCTGGACTTGGCCGGCAGCAAAGTGGTGGTCGGCGACGGGCCGGACCGCGCCCGGCTCGCGGCCGCCAACCCGCAGGCGCGCTTCCTCGGCACCCGCACCGGCGCGGAACTCTCCGCCCTCTACGCCGCCGCCGACGTGTTCGTGTTCCCGAGCCTCACCGACACCTTCGGCATCGTGCTGCTCGAAGCGATGGCCTGCGGCCTGCCGGTGGCGGCCTACCCGGTGACCGGCCCCCTCGACGTCGTCGCCGGGACCGGCGCCGGCGTGCTCGACGCCGACCTGCGGACGGCGTGCTTGGCCGCGTTGGAGATCCCGCGCGCCCAATGCCGCGCCGAGGCACTGCGGCGGACATGGGCCGAGAGCGCCCGCCAGTTCTTCGGCAACATCGAGAGCGCGCACGCCCACGCCGCCGACCTCGCCCTGCCGGCAGGCGCCGAGGCGGCGCTGCTCGGCTGACGGGGTGACGGGCCGAACGAGGAATGCGAAGGGTCGCGGCCCCGTGGAGACGCGACCCGCC
>NZ_VRUW01000036.1:0-46088 GCF_008039475.1 Methylobacterium sp. WL12
GGGCGGGCGCCGGCGCGGCGGGGGCAGGCTTGCCCTGCGCCCGAACGGACCGGGGAAGCAGAAGGAACGCGGCACTTCCCAGAAAGAGCGCTCGACGCGACGCGCCGGATCGCAATTCGGTCGGCGGCGCGGATCGGGCTGGCGGCATGGAACCTCGTGACGACGGGGCGATCGCGCGGCATCCACGCGGGAATTCAGGGCCGCCGGTTGTAGCCGCCGCCCTCGCGCGGCGCCACCGTTTCGGGCCCGCAAGTTTTTTGCTGCGGCCTGTGCCCCGCATGCTATAGACCCGCCCTCCGGTGGCCGGACACGCGCCGGGCATCGGCGCTCGCGGGCGTGGCGGAACTGGTAGACGCGCTGGTTTTAGGTACCAGTGTCGCAAGACGTGGGGGTTCGAGCCCCTCCGCCCGCACCAGCACCGCCTTCGGAAACGGTAACGGCCGATCCCTGCGCGGACGCGGTCGGCCGGCTCCTCCAGCGGATGCCGTTCGCCTTGCGCGCGGGTCCCGCTTCCCCGTACCAAACCCGCGGCTCCGTCAGGCCTCCGATGAGGCCGCGCCCGGATTCTCGCGCACACGATCACACGGACTTTGAGAGCGACGACGATGCAGGTGACCGAGACACACTCCGAGGGGCTGAAGCGCACGTTTCAGGTGTCCCTCGCCGCGAGCGAGCTCGAGGATCGCCTGAACACCGAGCTGTCGGGCATGAAGGACAAGGTCCAGCTAAAGGGCTTCCGTCCGGGCAAGGTGCCAGTGGCGCACCTGCGCAAGGTCTACGGCCGCTCGGTGATGGCCGACGTGGTGCAGAACGCCGTCAACGAGGCGAACCAGAAGATCGTCGCCGACAACGGCCTCAAGCTCGCCCTCGAGCCGCAGATCGAGTTCCCCTCCGACCAGTCGATCGTCGAGAAGGCGCTCGACGCCAAGGCCGACCTCTCGTTCAAGGTCGCCCTCGAGGTCCTGCCGAGCTTCGAACTCGCCGACCTTTCCGACGTCAGCCTGACCAAGCAGGTCGCCACACCCTCGGACACGGAGGTGACCGAGGCGCTGGAGCGCATGGCCGGCCAGAGCCGTCCGTTCGCGGAGCGTGACGAAGGCGCGGCGGCCGAGACCGGCGACCGCCTCACCATCGACTTCGTCGGCCGCATCGACGGCACAGAGTTCGAGGGCGGCAAGGGCGAGGGCATCGACCTGGAGCTCGGCTCGAATTCCTTCATCCCCGGCTTCGAGGAGGCTCTCGTCGGCGCCAAAGTCGGCGAGCAGCGCCTGGTCAAGGCGACCTTCCCGGAGGCCTACGGCGCCGAGCAGCTCGCCGGCAAGGACGCCGAGTTCGACGTGACCGTCACCAAGATCCAGGCCCCGGGCGAGGCCAAGATCGACGACGAATTCGCCAAGGGCATGGGCCTCGACTCCCTCGACGCGCTCAAGGAGGCCGTGGCCAAGGCGATCGGCACCGACTTCGAGGCGGCCTCGCGCCGCAAGCTCAAGAAGGACCTCCTCGATGCGCTCGACGGCCGCTACGCCTTCGACCTGCCGCCCTCGCTCGTGGCGCAGGAATTCGCCAGCGTCTGGGCGCAGGTCGAGCAGGACCTGAAGTCCCGCGGCAAGACCTTCGAGGACGAGGACACCACCGAGGAGAAGGCGCAGGCCGAGTACCGCAAGATCGCCGAGCGTCGCGTGCGCCTCGGCTTGGTGCTTGCGCAGGTCGGCGAGAGCGCCGATATCAAGGTCTCCGACGAAGAGGTGAACCAGGCCCTCATCGCCCGGGTCCGGCAGTTCCCGGGCCAGGAGCAGCAGGTCTGGGATTTCTACCGGAAGAATGCACAGGCGCTCGCCGAGCTTCGCGCGCCGCTGTTCGAGGAAAAGGTCGTCGACCACGTCCTCGGTCAGGTCAAGCTGGTGGAGGAGCCCGTCTCGAAGGAGACGCTCTTCGCCGACGAGGAAGCCGACGACGCCTGGAACGAGAAGGCCGACGCCAAATCGGCCGACGCCGAGTCCACGGAGGCCGCGTCGGCCGGCTCGAAGGCCGACTGAGCCCGCGCTCGTCTCGAGGCGGCGGGCTTATGGTTAGGCGGCGTTAAGGAATGCCGTCGTTCGCTGACGCGCCCGGCCTCTCCGTGATTCGCGGAGGGCCGGGCCCCTTGGAGCCCTAAAGGCCATGATGAGAGATCCGGTCGACTATTATAACAGCGCGCTCGTGCCGATGGTGGTCGAGCAGTCGAGCCGCGGCGAGCGGGCGTTCGACATCTACTCGCGGCTGCTGCGCGAGCGGATCATCTTCCTCACCGGACCGGTGGAGGATTACGGCGCGTCGCTGATCGTCGCGCAGCTCCTGTTCCTCGAGGCCGAGAACCCGAAGAAGGAAATTTCCTTCTACATCAACTCGCCCGGCGGCGTGGTGACCTCGGGCCTGTCGATCTACGACACGATGCAGTTCATCCGTTGCCCGGTGACGACGCTCTGCGTCGGCCAGGCCGCCTCAATGGGCTCCCTGCTCCTCACCGCCGGCGAGCCGGGCCACCGCTTCGCCCTGCCGAACGCCCGCATCATGGTCCACCAGCCGTCCGGCGGGTTCCAGGGCCAGGCCACCGACATCCTGATCCACGCCCGCGAGATTGAGGCTCTCAAGAAGCGCCTCAACGAGATCTACGTGAAGCATACCGGGCGCGACTACGATTCCATCGTCCAGGCGCTGGAGCGCGACAACTTCATGACCGCCGACGCGGCGCGCGAGTTCGGCCTGATCGACGAGGTCATCCAGAAGCGGCCCGAGCCGGCCGCCGCCTGAGGAACCCCGCACCCGTCCCCGGCGGCACCGCGCCGCCGCGGGAGGGGTGTGGCGATCGCGGCCTTGATCCGGCCGCGGCCGCGTGTTTGCATCGGGGTTCGCAACGACTGGTTCGGGCCGGACCCCAAGGCAAAGACGCGCAGGTGACTTTTTCTTTAAGCGGATCCCCTTAACTGTGAACGATACGCGTGTGCCCCGGCTGGCAGCGCACGCACGAATCGGAGACCGATATGAGCAAGACTGGCGGCACCGACTCCAAGAGCACGCTGTACTGCTCGTTTTGCGGTAAGAGCCAGCACGAGGTCCGCAAGCTGATCGCGGGCCCGACGGTGTTCATCTGCGACGAGTGCGTCGAGCTGTGCATGGACATCATTCGCGAGGAATCGAAGTCCTCGCTGGTGAAGAGCCGCGACGGCGTCCCCACGCCGAAGGAGATCCGGCGCGTCCTCGACGACTACGTCATCGGCCAGGACTTCGCCAAGAAGGTCCTCTCGGTCGCGGTGCACAACCACTACAAGCGCCTCGCCCACGCGACGAAGCACAACGACGTCGAGCTGGCCAAGTCCAACATCATGCTGATCGGGCCGACGGGCTCGGGCAAGACTCTGCTCGCGCAGACGCTCGCCCGCATCCTCGACGTGCCGTTCACCATGGCGGACGCGACCACCCTGACGGAAGCCGGCTACGTCGGCGAGGACGTCGAGAACATCATCCTCAAGCTGCTCCAGGCCTCCGACTACAACGTCGAGCGGGCGCAGCGCGGCATCGTCTACATCGACGAGATCGACAAGATCTCCCGCAAGTCCGACAACCCGTCCATCACCCGCGACGTCTCGGGCGAGGGCGTGCAGCAGGCGCTTCTGAAGATCATGGAAGGCACCGTCGCCTCCGTGCCTCCGCAGGGCGGACGCAAGCACCCGCAGCAGGAGTTCCTGCAGGTCGACACGACCAACATCCTGTTCATCTGCGGCGGCGCCTTCGCCGGGCTGGAGCGGATCATTTCGGCGCGCGGCAAGGGCACCTCGATCGGCTTCGGCGCGACCGTGCAGGCTCCCGACGACCGGCGCACCGGCGAGGTGTTCCGCTCGGTCGAGCCTGAGGACCTCCTGAAGTTCGGCCTCATCCCCGAGTTCGTCGGCCGCCTGCCCGTGCTGGCGACGCTGGAGGATCTCGACGAGGACGCCCTCAAGAAGATCCTGCAGGAGCCGAAGAACGCCTTAGTGAAGCAGTACCAGCGGCTGTTCGAGATGGAGAACGTCGACCTGACGTTCCAGGACGAGGCGCTGTCGCTCGTCGCCCGCAAGGCGATCGAGCGCAAGACCGGCGCCCGCGGCCTGCGCTCCATCCTGGAGACGATCCTGCTAGACACGATGTACGACCTGCCGGGTCTCGACTCGGTCGAGCAGGTCGTGATCGGGCCGGAGGTGGTCGAGGGCAAGTCGCGCCCGCTCTTCATCCACGGCGACCGCAACAAGGAAGCGCCGGCCAGCGTCAGCGCCTGACGTGCGCCGGCGCACGCGCGCTAAGTCCTTGATGTCGCGGGTCGATCCTCGGTCGACCCGCGACGGGTGGTCACCTTGAAACGAGGTGCGGGGGGAGCCATCTGAGGCTCAGCGCAGTGGCCGCTGCCTCCTTCGAGGGGCGGTGCCGCGCCACCAGCCGCAAAGTCTCCAGAGACCTTTCCGACCCTCGCGGCCCGGTCGGCCCCTGGCAGGAAGCTTGCTCCAATTCGGAGGAGCGACCGTCGGGCGTCCCTCATGAGGAAGTCAACGATGACCCAATCGAAATCCCGCCAGCCGGTCGTCCCGGGCTCGACCGGCGCCTACGCCGTCTTGCCGTTGCGCGACATCGTCGTCTTCCCGCACATGATCGTGCCGCTGTTCGTCGGGCGCGAGAAGTCGATCCGCGCGCTCGAAGAAGCGGTGCGGACCGACCGCCACATCCTGCTCGCCACACAGATCAACGCCGGCGACGACGACCCGGCCACCGACGCGATCTACACGATCGGCACGCTCGCCTCCGTGCTGCAGTTGCTGAAGCTGCCCGACGGCACCGTGAAGGTGCTGGTCGAAGGCGGTGGCCGTGCCAAGATCACCGGCTTCACCCGCTCGGACGAGTATTATGAGGCCGAGGCTGAGGCCCTGGTCGATGAGCTCGGCGACAAAGTCGAGGCCGAGGCGCTGGCCCGCTCGGTGCTCTCGGAGTTCGAGAACTACGTCAAGCTCAACAAGAAGATTTCGCCCGAAGTCGTCTCGGCGGTCACGCAGATCGAGGAGCCCTCGAAGCTCGCTGACACGATCGGCTCGCACCTCCTCGTCAAGATCGCCGACAAGCAGGCGATTCTGGAGACGCCGACCGTGGCCGCCCGCCTCGAGCGCGTGCTGTCGCTGATGGAGAGCGAGATCTCCGTGCTGCAGGTGGAGAAGCGCATCCGGACCCGCGTGAAGCGGCAGATGGAGAAGACCCAGCGCGAGTACTACCTCAACGAGCAGATGAAGGCGATCCAGAAGGAGCTCGGCGACGAGGATGGCCGCGACGAGCTGGCCGAGCTCGAGGACAAGATCGAGAAGACCAAGTTCACCAAGGAAGCCCGCGAGAAGGCCTCGGCGGAGCTGAAGAAGCTGCGCCAGATGTCGCCGATGTCGGCCGAGGCGACGGTGGTGCGCAATTACCTCGATTGGATGCTCGGCATCCCGTGGAACAAGCGCTCGAAGATCAAGAAGGATCTCCTCGGCGCCCAGGTCCTCCTCGACGGCGACCATTTCGGCCTGGAGAAGGTCAAGGAGCGGATCGTCGAGTACCTCGCCGTGCAGCAGCGGGCGAACAAGCTCACCGGGCCGATCCTGTGCCTCGTCGGGCCTCCCGGCGTCGGCAAGACCTCGCTCGGCAAGTCGATCGCCAAGGCGACTGGCCGCGAGTTCGTGCGGATGTCGCTCGGTGGCGTGCGTGACGAGGCCGAGATCCGCGGTCACCGCCGGACCTATATCGGCTCGATGCCGGGCAAGATCGTCCAGTCGATGCGTAAGGCCAAGACCTCGAACCCACTCATCCTGCTCGACGAGATCGACAAGATGGGCATGGACTTCCGCGGCGATCCCTCCGCGGCGCTCCTCGAGGTGCTGGATCCCGAGCAGAACTCGACTTTCAACGACCACTATCTCGAAGTCGATTACGACCTGTCGAACGTGATGTTCGTGACCACGGCCAACACCCTCAATATCCCCGGCCCGCTGATGGACCGCATGGAAGTGATCCGCATCGCCGGGTACACCGAGGAGGAGAAGGTCGAGATCGCACGCAAGCACCTGATCCAGAATGCGCTGAAGAAGCATGGCTTGGACAGCAAGGAATGGTCGATCGACGATGAGGCCCTGCTGATGCTGGTTCGCCGCTACACGCGGGAGGCGGGCGTCCGCAACCTCGAGCGCGAGCTGTCGAACCTGATCCGCAAGGCGGTCAAGGAGATCCTGATCACGAAGGTAAAGAGCGTCGAGGTCGACGTGGAGCGCCTGCAGGTCTTCCTCGGCCCGCCGAAGTTCCGCTACGGCGAGATCGATGCGGATGATCAGGTCGGCGTCGTCACCGGCTTGGCCTGGACCGAGGTCGGCGGCGAGCTGCTGACAATCGAGGGCGTCATGATGCCGGGCAAGGGCAAGATGACGGTCACGGGCAACCTGAAGGACGTGATGAAGGAGTCGATCTCGGCGGCGGCGAGCTACGTTCGCTCCCGGGCCCTCGATTTCGGCATCGAGCCGCCGCTGTTCGAGCGCCGGGACATCCACGTCCACGTTCCGGAGGGGGCGACCCCGAAGGACGGGCCGTCGGCCGGCATCGCCATGGCGACCGCCATCGTCTCGACCTTCACCGGGATCCCGGTGCGCCGCGACATCGCCATGACCGGCGAAGTCACGCTCCGCGGTCGAGTGCTGCCGATCGGCGGTCTGAAGGAGAAGCTGCTCGCCGCACTCCGCGGCGGCATCAAAACGGTGTTGATCCCCGAGGAGAACGCCAAGGACATCGCCGAGGTGCCCGACAGTGTGAAGAACGGGATGGAGATCATCCCCGTCGCGATGATGGACCAAGTGCTGAAGCACGCCCTCGTGCGCCAGCCGGTAGCGATCGAATGGGAAGAGGTCATCCCGGTCAAGAAGACGACCGAGGACGGCGCCGCCTTCGTCGCCCACTAAAGCCCGAGCAAGGACGACGAGGCCCCGGAGCGCTGCTCCGGGGCCTTTCGCTTGCATGGTCCGCTTGTCGAAAGGGCCTCCATGCGCATCTTGGTGATCAATCCCAACACGACGGAAGCGGTGACCGAACGGGTCGTCGAGCATGTCCGCCGCATCGCTCCATCGGCGACGATCGTGCCGGCTACCGGCCGCTTCGGCGCGCGCTACATCGCCAGCCGGGCCTCGGCGGCGATCGCCGCTCACGCCGCCCTCGACGCCTATGCGGCGTTCGGCGCGGAGTGCGACGCGGTCTACCTCGCCTGCTTCGGCGATCCCGGTCTGCTGGCGCTCCGCGAGATCGCACCCGTGCCGGTGGTCGGCATGGCCGAAGCCGCCTGCCGCGAGGCGGCGGCCGCGGGGCGCTTCTCGATCGTCACCGGCGGGACGGCGTGGCGGCCGATGCTGAGCGAGTTCGTCACGCTCCTCGGCCTCTCTGACCGGCTCGCCGGCATCCGCGCGACGAACGCCACCGGCGGCGAGATCCACCACGATCCGGACGCGGCGCTCGCCGACCTCGTCGCCGCCTGCCGCGCCTGCGCGGAGGCGGACGGCGCCCAGACGGTGATCCTCGGCGGTGCCGGCCTCGCGGGCCTCGCCGAACGGATCCAGCCGGACGTCCCCGTTCCCGTGCTGTGCTCGGTGGAGGCCGGTACCCGCGCGGTGCTGGCGGCGGCAGCTCTACCGAGACCCACGCCGAGCCGCCACCCGCTGACCGACGCCACCGGCCTATCCCCTGCTCTTGCACGCCTGCTCGCCGGCCCATAGGCGCATGCTAAAAGAACCTGCGCTTGCCTCGAAGCCGCAGCATGCCGTACCACGCGGGCGCGGGCGGTTAGCTCAGTTGGTAGAGCGTCTCCTTTACACGGAGAGGGTCGGGGGTTCGAGTCCCTCACCGCCCACCATCGGGATTGATGATCCCGAACTCTCGGTCATCAAGGCGACACCCCGAGACGGGGAATTCCCAAATCGGAAGCCAACTCGCGGCCGCTCAGCTCTCCAGCTCGCTGTCCCAGTACAGGTAGTCGAGCCAGGTGTGGTGGTAGTCGCGGTGGTCGAATTCGGGTTGTCGGTGGTGCAGCTCGTAGCGGGTCGGGCGGCGCGGCTCGGTGAGCAGCGGCATCTCCGCCTCGTAGGGTGTGCGGTTGGCCTTGCGCAGGTTGCACGGGCTGCAGGCCGCGACGACGTTCTCCCAGGTGGAGAGCCCGCCGCGGGAGCGCGGGTTGACGTGGTCGAAGGTCAGGCCGCCCGAAGGCAGGCGCAGGCCGCAATATTGGCAGGAGAAGCTGTCGCGCAGGTAGATGTTGTAGCGGGTGAAGGCCGGGCTGCGGGCCAGTGTCACGTAATTCTTCAGGGCCACCACGCTCGGCACCCGAAGCGCCCGGCTCGGGCTGCGCGCCTCGACGTCGTAGCTCGCGACCAGGGTCACGCGGTCGAGGAACAGGGCGGTGAAGGCGTCCTTCCAGTTCCACAACGACAGCGGGTTGTAGGAGAGCGGCCTGTAATCCGCGTTGAGGACGAGGGTCTGGAGATCCATCATCGGCGCGACTCTTCGAACGAAAGCCATACGGGACAACGCGCGAGTTCGGGTTTGCGCGCCGTCCCGAGGACAAGGTCGAGGGGGTGATGGGGAGATCGTGTGCCGCTGCGTCGAAGGCGGGGCCCGGCGGGCGGCGCCGTCTCGGCCGGGCGCATGGAAAACGCGTGGCTTGCCGGGCGCGATCGGCGACCGGCTGGGGCGGATACATCCGGCTCGCGGCGGGGTCCGGATGCCAACCCGGTCGATCCCAGCCCTTCGCGAAATGACGAAAAGGCCCTCTCCATTGGGGCTTAGTCTAATAGCAGCGTGACAGCCTTGTGAAGCTCCGCCCTGTCGCGGCCCGCGCCGCACCCACAGCCCGCGTGGATCGACGGCTTTCGGAGTCGTCCGCTGCGTCGACGGGGCGCTTCAGCCCCAGCGCACGAACATCGCGACGAAGACGGCGACCATGCTCGCCAGCAGCAGCGGATAGCCCTCGACGAGGGCGAACAGGAACAGCGAGATCGCGCCGGTGGCGATGGCCAGCATGACGGCGACGGCAGTCGGGTTCATGGCAACAGGGCTCGCACTTCGGGGTCCCGATTCCGTTTCCGGCGGACCCCGTACCACGATCGACGGGGCGACGCGGCACCCGATCGATGCCGCGTCGCACACCCGTTCGATCAGTCGCCGACGACCTTGCCGTCCGGGCCGACCTTCACGGTCTGCTCGTGGTCGGCCAGCGCCACCTTGATCTCGTACTGCACCGACTTGCCCTCGCGCTCGACCTCCGCCTCGTAGGCCTTGCCGCCGCCGGCCTTGCGCTCGGCGATGGCGAGGGCGTCCTTCAGCGAGGTGGTGGCGTTCTGGAAGTCGGCGGGCTTGAGCCGGGTGAAGTACCGCTCGATCGGCTGGTTCTCGGTCTTGTAGAGCGCGCCGGTCTCGGCATCGATACCGTACTCGACGAGCTTGCCGTCCGGGTAGACGACCTTGATGCTGTAATGGGTCGGGTTCTTGCCGTCCGCCTTCTCGAAGTCCGCGTCGATCGCGCGGCCTTTCTCGCCTTGGGCCTCGGCCGTAGTCAGCGCCTGGGCGAGGCCGACCTTGCTGGTCTTAGCGATCTGGAACTCCTTCATTTCGGACTGGGCATTCGCGGCGGGCGCCTGGGCCAAGGCTGCCGTCAGGCCGAGCGGGGTTGCGAGGAGGCCCGCTGCGATCAGGCCGGCGGTAAGCGGGAGACGGTTCGACATGGCTTTGGCTTTCTGCCCAATTCGGTCGGTGGCCCGAACAACAGGCCGATCGCCGCCTTGGTTGCCTCCGCCTGGAAAGACGTACACGGCGGTCGTGCCGTAAGCCTGCGCGCGTTCGCAGCCATCGGTCAGCGCCGTCCGGCGCGATCGAGAAGGATCGCGACGAAGTTGGCCGTCGCGATGCTGCGCTCGCTGTCGTTGACGACGGTGGCGTCGGCCTCCGCCGGCACCGCGCGTGCCAGCCGCGCGCCGAGATCGCCGTCCTCGGGGCGGTCGCGGGCGGCGAGCCGTGCGGCTAGGGTCTCAGGGGCTGCCGTGATCGCGACGACGTGGACGCCGGGGAGCATGCGGCGCGCCGCCTCGATCACCCGGCGCGAGATGTTGCACACCACAATGCGCCCGCGCGCGGCTTCTTCCAGCGCATCGGGCGGGATCGCGTAGCCGAGGCCGTGGACGCGCCAATGCAGGGGGAACGCGCCGGCCGCGGCGGCACGCGAAAAATCTGCTTCGGCGATCTCGGCGTTGTCCTCGTGGGCGGAGGGCGGCCGGGTCACGAGGCGGCGCGGGAACACGAAGGGCGGGTCGCCGGCCAGCCGCGCGCGGGCGGCGGCGATCACCGTATCCTTGCCGGCCCCGCTCGGGCCGACCACGAGGACGAAGCCGCCGATCGGACGCTCTGCCATCACATAACCCGTGTGCCGGCGCGCCAGACCTCGCGGACGACGGGCACCCCTTGCGCCATCCGCATGCGGACGAGGTCGGCGCGCAGGCCCGGGGCGATCCGGCCGCGGTCGTCGAGGCCGGTGGCGCGGGCCGGGTTGGCCGTCACCGTGGCGATGGCGGCGGCCAGGTCGATGCCGGGCACGCGCCCGGGCAGCTGGAACGCCGCCATCAGCAGGCTCGCCGGCACGTAGTCGGAGGACAGGATGCCGAGTAGGCCGGCCTCGGCCAGTTCCTGCGCCGCCACGTTGCCGGAATGGGAGCCGCCGCGGATCAGGTTGGGCGCCCCCATCATCACAGTGATGCCGGCCGCGTGCGAGGCCTCGGCCGCCGCGTGGGTGGTCGGGAACTCGGCGAGCGCCACCGACTCGGCCTTCGACATCGCCACGTCGGCGAGCGTCGTGTCGTCGTGGCTCGCCAGCGGAATGCCGTGCGCGCGCGCCAGCGCCAGAAGGATCGGGCGGTTCCGGGCGTTCCGGGCGGCGCCGTCGCGGATCTTGCCCGCGGTGCCGGCCCGGATCGCCTCGATCGGCCGGCCGCCGCGTCCGGCATACTGGTCGTACTTCGCCATGTCGCGGAACTGCCGCTGGCCCGGCGTGTGGTCCATCAGCGAGATCAGGCCGACGGGGTGGCGGGCGACGAAATCGCGCACGGTGTCGATCACATCGGCGGAAGGAATCTCGCAGCGTAGGGGCGTCAGGTGCTCGGCCCGGAACAGGCCGGCGGCGCGGGCGTCGGCGATGGCCTGCGCCAGGGTGTCGAACTCGGAGCCGAGGCCGCCGCCGTCCGGGTCGGTGCCGGCGCGCAGCGAATCGAACACGGTGGTGATGCCGGACGCTGCGATCTGCGCATCGTAGGCGAGCACGGCGCCCAGCTGGTGCCAGCGCACGCGGGGGCGCGGCGCGTAGTGGCTTTCCAGGTGATCGGTGTGCAACTCGACCAGGCCGGGGACGAGGTGGTCGCCGGAGAGATCGACGCCGCGCCCGGGTGCCCGGCCCTCGCCGAACTCGGCGATGCGTCCGCCGGCCATCGCGAGCCAGCCGGCGACCACCCGATCGGGCAGGACAAGATGCGCGTTTTCGAGGATTTCGACTCGGTCCGCCATCGCTCCGCCGTCTCCGCTGATATCGCGCCTGTTTATTTCACCGCCGCGCGAAAACCCGCTACGTCCACGATCCGCGTCGCCGCCGCCTTGTGCATGTCTCCGGGATCAGCACTTGGTAGAACAGGACCTAGCCCTCCGCGAGCGGCGTCGCCTGATCGTCGGGGGGGTGGCCGTTGTCGAGCGTTCGCTCGAACATGGCATAGACGTCGGTCTTCGTGTCCCGGGAACGAATCCCGTCGCCCGGCGGCATTGCCTGCGGCGCCCCGCGCTCGCTACGGACCCTCGGCGCGGGCTGCGAGCGCCTGAGACAGGAGACCGGACGGATGACGGCACCCTCGGCCCGCCACGTGGTGATCATCGGTGCCGGCGCGGTCGGGAGCGTGAGCGCGCTCGAATGCCTGCGCGCCGGCCACCGGGTCACGGTGGTCGATCCGGGCGAGCCCGGCGGGGAGCAGGCGTCGAGCTACGGCAACGCCGGCTGGCTCTCGTCGCACTCGGTGATCCCGCCGGCGGAGCCTGGCATCTGGAAGCGCGTCCCGTCCTACCTCGCCGACCCGCTCGGACCGCTGGCGATCCGCTGGCGCTACCTGCCGCGGGTGCTGCCCTGGCTGGTGCGCTACATCTGGGCGGCGCGGAGCGGACGCCAGATCGCGGACACGGCGCGGGCGTTGCGCACTCTGCTCGTGGACGCGCCGCGCCTCCATGCCGGCCTCGCCGAGGAGGCCGGCCTCGGCCACCTGATCGAGCGGCGCGGCCTGCTCCACGTCTACCCCGACCGCGCCGCCTTTGCGGCCGACGCGGCCGCCTGGGCGATCCGCCATGCGGTCGGCGTGCGGTGGCTCGAGCTTTCGGCCGACGAGCTGCGCCAGCGCGAGCCGACCCTGCACCGCCGCTACACCTTCGGAGTCATGGTCGAGGAGGCGGGCCATTGCCGCGATCCGGGCAGCTACGTCGCGGGGCTTGCCGACCTCGCGCGTGCCCGCGGCGCCACCCACGCCCGCACCCGCGCCACTGGGTTCCGCCTCGACGAGGGCCGGCTCGTGGCCGTTGAGACCGAAGCCGGCGCGATCCCGTGCGACCGGGCGGTGGTCGCCGCTGGCGCCCGGTCGGGCGCGCTAACCGCATCCCTCGGCGACCGGCTGCCGCTGGAGAGCGAGCGCGGCTACCACGTGATGATCGCCGACGCCGAGGCCGGGCCGCGCACCCCGGTGATGGCCTCGGACGCCAAGATGGTGGTCAACGCCATGGCGGGCGGCCTACGCGCGGCGGGGCAGGTCGAGTTCGCCGGGCTCGACGCGGCACCGAACTGGAAGCGCGCCGAGATCCTGCGCGACCACCTGACCAGCATGTTCCCGGACCTGCCCGAGACCGTGCCGGCCAAGCGCATCCGGATGTGGCTCGGCCATTGCCCGAGCATGCCGGACGGGCGGCCCTGTATCGGCCGCGCCCGGCGGACCGCGGACGTGGTCTACGCCTTCGGCCACGGGCATGTCGGCCTCGTCGGCTCGGCACGCACCGGGCGCCTCGTCGCGCAGCTCGTCGGCGGAGAGGCCCCGGAGATCCCGCTGGCGCCGTTCGATCCCCGGCGCTTCCTGTAAGGCGGCGGTACACCGCACACGAGTTTCCCTCCCGCGCAGAGGGGGGAGGGAAGAACGTACCGGGCCGCTCCGCACCTTCCTGCCGATCAGCGGGAGCCGACGTTCGACGGCATCGCGAAGCGGTTCGCCGGAAGCCGCAATCCGTAGCGGTGCATCAGATCCTCGACGATGAGCATGCGTCCCGCCCGCCGCAAGCGACGCGCCGGGAGACCTGCCTCACGCGTCCGTAGGCGCGTGGCCGTGTCTCGGCGCCCGTCTACAGTTCGAACGGAAACCGCCGCACGATGCGGAACGGCGCCGCGCCGTGCTGGCGCAGCAGCGTGATCGCGTCGATCGTCAGGGAGAGCGGCGGGCAGCTTGCCGCCAAGCGGGCGCGCCAGGCCTCGCGGGCGTCGTCCGCGAGGCGGCCGGTCAGGGTCATGTGGAAACGGAACGCCTCGAAGACGTGCGCATAGCCCCAGCGATCGAAGAGCGCACGGCGGCGCGGGTCGAGGTCCTTGGGGCGGCGCCGCGCCCGCTCGGTCGGGGTCAGAGGCGCCCGGAACGGGTCGAGGGCGGCGACGCATTCGGCTGCGAACAGGCCAAGTTCCGGCGGCGGCGCGGTGGGCACCAGGGCGACGAAGTCCCCCAGCAGGACGACCGCGAGCGGCCCGATCGGCAGGAGAGAACGGGCCTGCACCAGGTCGGTGCAGGCCGCGACCAGGTCGTCCTCGCTTCGGCCGGGGGCGAGGCGCATCGGGGCCTTCAGCGTCGCGTGGAAGCCGTAGACCCGCGGCGCCGCGGTGACGGCGGCGAGCGCTGCGCGGTCGGCCGGATCCCAGTCCGGCGGGGGCGTGTCGCCCAGGATCGCGTCGCCGAAGGCGGCCAGCGCTGAGCCGGGTTCGGGCGTCACGTAGAGCGCGTAGCGGGTCGGGGCGTCCACGGGGCCACTCGCTGCGGGCGTGACCGGGGTCGCGGCCCGCCGCGGATAAAACCCGGCCGCCGCTTCGGCAAGGCGTGGCTGCTCAGCCCCGCGGGATCGGGCGGTTGCGGCAGGCGGCGCGATATTGCTGCCGGCGCAGGCCGCGCAGGTTCCGGCGGTCGGCTTCCTGGGTGCAGGCGATCTTGCGGTCCGCCTTGTTCAGGCTCTTCGTGCCGCTCGACGGCACGTCCGTCGGCGCAGGCGCGGTGTAGGATTGGGCGAGACCTGCCGTCGTCAGCAGTGCGAGAACCAAGCTGCTTGCCAAGACTGTACGCATGCGACGAACTCCTGATTGCCGATCGCGCCGGCGGGGCAATAACCGGGCCAAGCTTGGCCGGGGGTCGATGCCGATCGTTCAGGGGGCGCCCGCGGCCAGCGCGGCGACGACGCGGCCCGAATCCGAGACCCATCCGAAGATGCCGCCCTGCGCCACGATCATCGCGAGGCCTGCCGCGTGGAAGGCCGGAATATACGAGCCGCAGGCATCCGACACCACAAGGCAGCGGTAGCCGCGGTCGTTGGCCTCGCGCACCGTGGTGTGGACGCAGACCTCGGTGGTGACGCCGCAGACGATCAGCGTGGCGATGGCGCGCGCAGTCAGGATCTCCGCGAGGTCGGTGGCGTAGAACGCGCCCTTGCCCGGCTTGTCGATCACGGGCTCGCCCGGCAGGGGCGCGAGGGCGGCGACGATGTCGTGTCCGGGTTCGCCACGGATCAGGATGCGGCCCATCGGCCCGGGCGCGCCGATGCGGGCCGAGGGCGCGCCGCGCTCGATCTTGGCAGCTGGCGCGTCCGACAGGTCGGGACGGTGCCCCTCGCGGGTGTGGACCACGAGGAGTCCGGCCTGCCGTGCCGCCGCGAGCAGCGCCTGTGCCGGCGGCACGGCGACGGCCAGCAGCGAGACGTCGTTGCCGAGGCTTTCGCCGAACCCGCCGGGCTCCAGGAAGTCGCGCTGCATGTCGATGATGACCAGCGCCGTCGTCGCAAGGTCGATCGCCAGCGGTGCCGGCTCGGCGTCCACGGTCACCATGGCGAAGGGTCTCCCGTCGTGCGGCCGACTCGGCGGCGCGCGACCCCGACGATGTCGTCCGACGGCGGGAAACGCATCCACAAAGATTGTCCGGCGCTGCTTCAATAGTGTGCGGGCGCTGCCGCCGCGATGGGCGACGACCACGGAACGTGGCGGGCGCGGTCCCGTCGGGGCCGCGGTCGCGGCCGTCCCGCCTTGGCTCCCGGCCAAGCCGTCACGACACCCGCGAGAGCGGGCGCCACAGGTAGGCCGGCGAATCTGTTGCCGAATTATGACTCGGCCGGCGCGTCTGCCCCGGTTGGCACGCGCTGGCATATCGGTTGCTGCCTGCTCGACGGATTTTCGGCACGGAGACGGCAGCCATGATCGCTCGAACCCTCGTTGCAGCGGCCCTGTCGCTCGGATTTGTCCAGGCCGGCGCGGCGGCCGACCTCGACGCGAAGAAGGCCGCGGTGGAGGCACCCGCCAAGGAGGCGCCGTTCTTCCTCTTCGCCGACACGCAGTTCAGCTATCGCTACCAGTTCCCGACCGTGTCGCCGGGCGTGCAGATCCAGAAGGCCGACGGGAGCTTCCGCAGCCGCGAGGCGCCCAAGCAGATCTACAACATCTCGCATGCCGACGCCTGGGCCTACGGCACGAACTTCTTCTCGCTCGACATCCTGAAGTCGGGCTCGCAGTTCCCGGCCGGCACCACGAACCCGCCCGGCAGCGTCGGCGCGCCGTTCTTCGCCGACTACGGCAACACCGAAGCCTACGGCCTGTATCGCGGCACGCTGAGCCTCAACGCGATCACGAACTCCAAGGCGTTCACGCTGCCCGGCATCGTGAAGGACGTGTCCCTCGCCTTCGGGTTCGACGCCAACTCGCAGAACGACGCGTTCGGCTCGAAGAAGCGCGACGTGGTCGGCGGCCTCAACTTCTCGTTCGACGTGCCGGCCGGCTTCCTCAACCTGTCGGTCCATGCCTACAAGGAGTGGAACCGCAACGGCTTCAACCTGCAGCCCGACCGCGACCAGAGCTTCGACGTCGTGCCGGAATTCGAGCTGGTCTACAATTTCCCCCTCGGCTTCACCAACCTGCCGTTGAGCCTCACCGGCTTCAACAACATCGTTCTGCCCAAGGGCCGCGGCGTTCAGAACACCGCCGACTTCGCCTTCAACCCGAAGCGCGGCCTCGAATTCCTCTCGCGCACCAACCTGGTGCTCGACGTTGGCAAGCTCATCTACGACCAGCCCAACAAGGTCGATGCCTTCATCGGCTTCCAGTACTGGCTGAACAAGTTCGGCAACGTCGAGACGGCGACGTTCAAGGGAACGGAAGAGAAGAGCTTCCTCGCCGGCGTCGCATTCCACATCTTCTGATCGCGGCTGGATCGTCGGTCGAGCGACCGCAACGGAATGGGAGACGGCATGACGGGATCCGACGCGAAGCTCCGGCGCCTGTGGGTCCGCGATCCGCTGGCGATCCTCGCGGAGGGGGCGGCCGGGGGCGTCGTGGTCGAGGGCACCCGCGTCGTCGAGTGCGTGGCGGCCGGCGCCAGGCCGGCCGCGCCGGTGGACGAGACTTTCGACGCGGCGCGGCATGTGGTGATCCCGGGGTTGATCAACACCCACCACCATTTCTTCCAGACGCTGACGCGGGCCCACCCGCTGGCGATCAACAAGCCGCTGTTTCCGTGGCTGAAGGCGCTCTACACGGTCTGGGACAAGATCACCCCCGACGCGTTCCGCCTCGCCACGCGGCTCGCCTACACCGAGCTCCTGCTCTCCGGCTGCACCACGGCGGGGGACCACCACTACCTCTACCCGAAGGGCCTGGAGGATTCCGTCGACGTGCAGGTCGACGAGGCGCAGGCCCTGGGCATCCGCGCCTTCGTCACCCGCGGCTCGATGAGCCTGTCGGTGAAGGACGGCGGCCTGCCGCCCGAGTGCCTGACGCAGGACGACGACACCATCCTCGCCGACAGCGAGCGGGTGCTGAACCTGTTCCACGACCCCAAGCCCGGCGCGATGGTGCGGATCGGGCTGGCGCCGTGCTCGCCCTTCAACGTCACCAAGCGGCTGATGCGCGAGAGCGCGGGCCTCGCCGACCGCTACGATTGCCAGCTCCACACCCATCTCGGCGAGACGCTGGACGAGGACGCCTACTGCCTCGAGATGTTCGGCCAGCGCCCGGTCGACTACCTCGAGGAGGTCGGCTGGATGAGCCCGCGGGCCTGGCTCGCGCACGGCATCCACTTCAACGACGACGAGGTCCGGCGTCTCGGCAAGGCCGGCGTCGGCGTGTGCCACTGCCCGACCTCGAACATGACCCTGGCGTCTGGCCAGTGCCGCACCTGCGAGCTGGAGGCGGCGGGCTCGCCGGTGGGCCTCGGCGTCGACGGCTCGGCCTCGAACGACAGCTCCAACCTGATGGAGGGCGTGCGCCACGCCCTGATGATCAACCGCCTCACCTATGGCGCCGAGCGGGTGACGCATCTCGACGCCCTGCGCTGGGCCACCGAGGGCTCGGCCCGCTGCCTCGGGCGCGACGACATCGGCCGGATCGCGCCGGGCCGCGAGGCGGACCTGGCGCTGTTCACCCTGGACGAGTTGCGCTTCTCCGGCGCGCACGATCCCCTGGCCGCGCTGGTCCTCTGCGGGGCGCACCGCGCCGACCGGGTGATGGTCGCGGGGTCGTGGCGGGTGGTCGACGGCCACCCCGTCGGCATGGACACGAGGAAGCTCCGCGAGGAGCACGGCCGGCTCGCCCTCAGCCTCCTCGGCGACGCCTGATGGCGGGCGTGCCGTCGAACGCCGCCGGGACCGGCGTCGGCATCGGTACGAGCACCGACACCGGCACGACCACCAGCATCGGCACAAGCACAAGCATAAACAGCGGCACAACCACAAACACCGGCACAACCACCAGCACCAACACAGGCATCGGCACCGCGCCGCTCTACGGGGCCTACGGCGTCGTCAAGCGCTTCGGCGACTTCACCGCCAACGACGGCGTCGACCTCGAGATCCGGGCCGGCGAGATCCACGCGCTGCTCGGCGAGAACGGCGCCGGCAAGTCGACCCTGATGAAGATCCTCTACGGGCTGCTGGAGCCGACCGAGGGCGTCGTCACCCACCGGGGCGACATCGTGCGGCTGGCGAGCCCCGAGGCGGCCCGCGCCATCGGGATCGGCATGGTGTTCCAGCACTTCTCGCTGTGCGAGAACCTGACGGTGGCCGAGAACATCGCGCTGGTGATGCCCAAGGGCCTGTCGGGCAAGGCGCTGGCCGAGCGGATCGCGGCGCTCGGCGCCACCTACGGGTTGCATCTCGATCCCGGCCGGCCGGTCTGGTCGCTCTCGGCCGGCGAGCGCCAGCGCATCGAGATCGTGCGCTGCCTGCTGCAGGACCCGCGCCTCGTCATCCTCGACGAACCGACCTCGGTGCTGACGCCGGGCGAGGCCGAGCTGCTGTTCTCCGTGCTGGAGCGGCTGCGCGACGAGGGCCGGGCGCTGCTCTACATCTCGCACCGCCTCGACGAGGTGCGCCGGCTCTGCGCCCGCGCCACCATCCTGCGCCACGGGAAGGTCGTCGGCGCCTGCGACCCGCAAGGCGAGAGCGCCCGCTCGCTCGCCGCCCTGATGGTCGGGGCGCAGGTCGGCGCGGTCACCGGCCGCGCCGGCACGGCGCCGGGCCCCGAGCGCCTCGTCCTCGACGGGTTGTCCCTGCCGGCGCCGGGTCTGCACGGGACGGCGTTGCGCGACATCCGCCTGTCGGTCCGCGGCGGCGAGATCCTGGGCGTCGCCGGCATCGCCGGCAACGGGCAGGCGGAGTTCTTCGCCGCCCTCTCCGGGGAGACGACCGCCGCACGACCCGAAACCGTGGTCGTCGACGGCGCCGCCGTCGGGCGGCTCGGCATCAACGCCAGGCGGCGCCGCGGCGCGGCCTTCGTGCCGGAAGAACGCAACGGCCACGCGGCGGCGCCCGAGATGAGCCTGTCGGAGAACGCGGTGCTGTCGCGCCACGCCACCGCGCCGCTCGCGCGCCTCGGCCTGCTCCGGCGCGGGGCGGCGCGCGCGCTGGCGGCCTCGGTGATCGCCGCCTTCGACGTGCGCAAGGCTGGCCCCGACCCCGCCGCCGGGACGCTCTCGGGCGGCAACCTGCAGAAGTTCGTCGTCGGGCGGGAGATCCAGGCGGAGCCCGGCGTGCTGGTGGTCAACCAGCCGACCTGGGGCGTCGACGCCTCGGCCGCCGCCCGCATCCGCCAGGCGCTGATCGACCTCGCCGCCCGCGGCGCCGCGCTCCTGGTGATCAGCCAGGACCTCGACGAGCTGTTCGAGATCGCGAGCCGGGTCGCGGTGCTGCATGCCGGAACGCTCTCGGCCCCGGTGCCCGTCGGCGAGACCACCCGCGAGGCGGTGGGGCTGCTGATGGGCGGATCGGAGGCCGCGCATGTCTAGCGCCGCATCCGTTCGCTCATCCGCGGTCGCCGCGAAGTCGTTCGACGCGCGACGCGGCCCCCACTCCCGTTCGGGAGAGGGTCGGGGTGAGGGGTTCAGGTCTTTCCGGATGGGTCGCACCCCTCACCCTGGCCCTCTCTCGGACGGGCGAGGGGACCCGCGCATCCCCTCGCCCCGCCTGCGGGGAGAGGGCCGCGACGCCCTCGTCGTCGCGGCGAGGCGGCAGCCGACGGTGAGGGGGCTTCGACGGAGAAGCCTCAACCGGCACCACCCCCTCACCGCCGCTTCGGCTTCGCCTGCGCTTCCCGGCTGCACGACAAGGTGCAGCCGGGCCTCTCCCCGCCCGCGGGGAGAGGGGGGTCGCACTGCCCACTCCGAATTCCTGCAAGAATCCTCGGACGCCTGGCTCGTCGATGCGAGCCGGCCGCCGCGCATCCCCTTGCCCCGTCTGCGGGGAGAGGGCCGCGACGACCTCGTCGTCGTCGCGGCGAGGCGGCAGCCGACGGTGAGGGGGCTTCGACGGGTGAGCCTCAACCGGCACCGTCCCCTCACCGCCGCTTCGGCTTCGCCTGCGCTTCCCGGCCGCACGACGCGGTGCAGCCGGGCCTCTCCCCGCGTGCGGGGCGAGGGGGGTCGCACCGTGCACTCCGAATCCCTGGCGGCGATGTCTGGACCCAGCCTCTTTCCGGTCACCCCGAGCCTGCCATGCGCCTCGATCTGAGCCCGCGCGCCCGGCGCTCGGCCGTGCTGTCGGCGCTGTCGCCGGTGATCGCCTTCGCGGGGGCCGTGCTCGTCGGCGGGGTCGCGGTGGCGCTGCTCGGCGTCGCGCCGGGCGCCGCGTTCATGACCTATTTCGTCACTCCCTTAAGCGAGGTCTGGTCGCTGCAGGAGGTGGCGCTGAAGGCCGCCCCGCTGGCGCTCATCGCCACCGGGCTCGCCTTCTGCTTCCGGGCGAACCTATGGAACATCGGCGCCGAGGGCCAGTTCGTGGTCGGCGGCCTGGCCGGGGGCTGGATCGGCGTCGCGACGCAAGGGGCGGAGGGGTTCACCCTTTGGATCCTGCCGGCGATGCTGGCGGCGGGCACGCTCGCGGGCCTCGCCTACGCGATGATCCCGGCGATCCTGAAGGTCCGGCTCGGCGTCTCGGAGATCCTGACCAGCCTGATGCTGGTCTACGTCGCCGAATTGCTGCTCGACTACATGGCCCGCGGCCCCCTGCGCGATCCGGCCGGCTTCAACTTTCCGCAGAGCGTGCCGTTCGATCCGGCGGCACGGTTGCCCTACCTGATGGAGGGCGACACGCTGCATGCCGGGGTGCTAGTCGCGCTGCTGGCCGTGGTCGTCGCGACCGTGGTGCTCGCCCGCACCCTGTTCGGCTTCGAGGTCCGCGTCGTCGGCGCGGCGCCGCGGGCCGCGCGGTTCGCCGGCTTCAGCGATGCGCGGCTGACGCTCGCCGCCTTCGCGATCTCCGGCGCGGCGGCGGGGCTCGCCGGCATCGTCGAGGTCGCGGGCCGGATCGGCCAGCTCCAGCCGACGATCTCGCCGGGCTACGGCTTCACCGCGATCATCGTCGCCTTCCTCGGGCGGCTGTCGCCGCCGGGCATACTGGTCGCCGCCGGGGTGATCGCGCTGACCACGATCGGCGGCGAGGCGGCGCAGATCGACCTGAAGCTGCCGCTCGACCTCACCCGCGCGTTCCAGGGGCTGCTGCTCGCCTTCGTGCTCGGGGCCGACGTGCTCGCCCGCTACCGCATCCGGCTCGTGCCGGGCGGTCCGCGGCGGACCGCGTGATGGACCGTCTCTCGAAGCCCGTGCCCGCACTGCGCCTTCCGTCCCCCCGCTGCGGGCTGGGCGATCGCAGAGGGCGATGTGCCCTTCGGAAACCCGCCGGCAGCACCGCGTCATCCCGGGGCCGCGTAGCGGAGACCGGGATCCAGAACCGCAGGTCGCGCCGGACTTGGCACCGTCGGCGGCTCTGCATTCCGGGCTCGCCTGCGGCGCCCCGGAATGACGGCGCGGTGCCGTCTGCCATCGTCCTCCCCCGCTCCAGGGGGAGGGCGGCGCGCCGAGCGGGACGCGTGTCGCACCCCCGCACGGTGGCAACAGGAGTCCGGCGATGAGTCTCGACATCGTCCAGATGGTGCTCGTCACCGTGCTGACGGCGGCGACGCCGCTGATCCTGGCCGCGGTCGGCGAGCTGGTGGCCGAGCGCTCCGGCGTGCTCAACCTCGGCACCGAGGGGATGATGGTGCTCGGCGCCGCCGCCGGCTTCGCGGTGGCCACCGAGACGAACTCGACGCTTCTCGGCGCCCTCGGCGGGGCCGGCGCCGGGCTCGCGCTGTCGGCGCTGTTCGCGGTGCTCACGGTCGGGTTGGCGGCCAACCAGGTGGCGTCGGGCCTCGCCCTGACGATTCTCAGCCTCGGGCTCTCGGGCCTCGTCGGCACCGGCTATGTCGGGATGAAGCGCGATCCGGCGCCGCATCTGCACGTGGCGGGCCTGAGCGACCTGCCGGTCGTCGGCGACCTGCTGTTCTCGCAGGACGCCTTCGTCTACGCCGCGATCCTGCTGGTGCTCGGGGTGTGGTGGTTCCTCGGCCGGACCCGCGCCGGGCTGGTGCTGCGCGCCATCGGCGACGACCACACCGCGACGCACGCGCTCGGGCTGCCGGTGCGCCGGGTCCGGGTGCTGGCCGTGCTGTTCGGCGGCGCCTGCGCCGGGCTCGCCGGGGCTTACCTGTCGCTGGCCTACACGCCGTTCTGGTCGCCGGGCATGACCGCCGGGCGCGGCTGGATCGCGCTGGCGCTCGTGGTCTTCGCCTCGTGGCGCCCCTTGCGCGTGGCGGCCGGCGCGCTGCTGTTCGGCGGCGCGACGGTGCTGCAGCTCCATGCCCAGGCCGCGGGCCTGGGCCTGCCGGGGCAGGCGCTGTCGGCGCTGCCCTACCTCGCGACGATCCTGGCCCTGGTCTTGCTGTCCCTCGGGCGGCGCCAGGGCGGCTCGCTGGCGCCCGCCGCCCTGGGCCGCGAATTCACGCCACACCGCTGAAGGCGGGGGCCATCGTAGGGGTAACGACCTTGGGGATACCGACGACCATGCGGACGATCACGCGGACGATCACTGCCGCCATCCTTGCGGCCCTCCTGCTCGCACCCGCCGCGCAGGCCGACGACAAGCTCAAGGTCGGCTTCGTCTACGTCGGCCCGGTGGCCGATTACGGCTATTCCTACCAGCACGACCTCAGCCGCAAGGCGCTCGAGGCGGCGATGCCCGGTAAGGTCGAGACCACCTATCTCGAGAGCGTGCCGGAGGCCGACAGCGAGCGCTCGATCGAGAAGCTGGCGCGCTCGGGCGCCAAGCTGATCTTCACCACCTCGTTCGGCTTCATGGAGCCGACCCTGAAGGTCGCCAAGAAGTTCCCGAACGTGAAGTTCGAGCACGCCACCGGCTACAAGCGCAGCGCCAACGTCTCGACCTACTCGGCCCGCTTCTACGAGGGTCGCTACGTCTGCGGGAAGATCGCCGGAACGCTCTCGAAGTCCGGCACCGTCGGCTACATCGCCTCGTTCCCGATCCCCGAGGTGGTGAGCGGCATCAACGCCTTCATGCTCGGCGCGCAATCGGTGAACCCGAACATCAAGCTCAAGATCGTCTGGGTGAACACCTGGTTCGATCCGGGCAAGGAGGCGGAGGCGGCCAAGGCCCTGCTGGCGCAAGGGGCCGACATCCTGACCCAGCACACCGATTCCGCGGCCCCGCTGCAGGAGGCCGAGAAGGCCGGCAAGCTCGCCTTCGGCCAATCCTCCGACCAGGCCCGCTTCGCCCCGAAGGCGCAGCTGACCGCCATCACCGACGACTGGGACGGCTACGTGATCAGCGAGGCCAAGGCGGTGCTCGACGGGAGCTGGAAGAGCCACGACACCTGGGGCGGCATCAAGGACGGCATGGTCGTGCTCGCGCCCTTCGCCAACATGCCCGACAGCGTGAAGGCGATGGCCGAGGCGACCAAGGCCGACATCGCATCGGGCAAGCTCCACCCCTTCGCCGGCCCGGTGACGAAGCAGGACGGCACGGTGGCCGTGAAGGCGGGCGAGAGCGCGCCCGACACGATGATTTTGGGCATGAACTGGTACGTGAAGGGCGTCGACGACAAGCTGCCGCAATAGGCGGCGGCTCTTCCCTCCCCCCTCTCCGGGGGGGGGAGATGTGGGTCATGCCTTGAGGCCGGCGGTCCTCATCGGCGGCGTTACGCGCCTCAATAGCGCGGCGGTGGCGGCATCCGTTCGCCTGACGACGGCGTGTCGCCCTCGATCCCGCCCGTGCGCGGCGGCACGGGCACCGCGTCGCCGTCGCGGACGGCGTTCATTTCGTTGCGGGGGCCGGCGAGTCCTTCGGTGCCGCCCGGCGCCGTCGCCGGGTCGCTCCCCGCCGGGGCGCCCGTCGATTGGGCGAAGGCGGGTCCACTGAAGGCGGCGAGGGTCAGGGCGGTGAGCAGGACGCGGCGCATCGTCGGGGGTCTCCGTGGTCGAAGGGAAGTGGACGGCGGCTCAGCGTCGATGGCGATGGCGGCGCATCCGGCGCCGGCCGTAGGCGTCGCCGCTGCGGATCGCCTCCATCCGGTTGGCCGGCCCGGCCCGACCGATCGCGCCGCCGGGCGCCGTCGCGGCCTCGCGCCCGGCCGGGGCGCCGACGGACTGCGCGGACGCGGCGCCCGCGAGCCCGCAGCCGAGGCAGAGCGAGAGGATCAGGACGCGGGTCGAACGCAGCATGGGAGAATTCCTCGTCTGTCTGCGCCGTCAACGCGCGAGGGCCGCGCCGGTGCGCAGCCGGGAGGACGAATTTGGTAGACCCGTCAGCTGCCGCGATAGGTCTGGTAGCTCCACGGCGTCGCCACCAGCGGCACGTGATAGTGCCCCTCCGGGTCCGAGACGCCGAAGCGCAGCGGCACGACGTCGAGGAAGGGCGGCTCGGCGAGCGCGAGGCCCTGGCGCCGGTGGTGATCGCCGAGCGCGAAGCGCAGCTCGTAGACCGCGATCGGCACCGGGCGCCCGGCCACGAGCGGCGCGTCGGTGCGTCCGTCGGCGTTCGTCACCGCCCGCGCCACCAGGGCCGTCTCGGTCTCCGACACCACCTCGTGCAGGCTCACCGCGACGCCTTCCGCCGGCCGCCCGCTGACGGTGTCGAGCACGTGCGTCGAGATCCGGCCCGTGGTCCTGAGCGGTCCGTCGCCGGAGACCAGCGCGTTCAGGCGGATCGCGGCGATGCGGAACACTTCGGCTTCCGCCGTCCGCCGCTCCGTCGCGGCGTCGGATTCGAGGCGCGCGGCGAAGGCGGAGAGCAGCGAGGCCCGACCGTGCCGCCTGACGCACAGGATGAAGGGCAGCCCGAATTTGTCCTGGTAGGCCGCGTTGAGCGCCGCGAAGCGCGCGACTTCCGCATCCGACATCCGGTCGAGGCCGGCCGCGGCCTGCTCGGCCACCGAATCGGGGGCCATGGTGCCGTCCCGCGCGGCCCGTCCGGCGAGCTCGGGATGGCCCGCCAGCAGCGCGAGGCGGGTCGTGTCGGAGGCCGTCTCCACGGCGCCGCGCATGGCGGCATGCAACGCCGCGACGCTGGCGAAAGGCCGCGCGCCGGCCGCCTCTCGCGCCACCCAGGATGCGTGCTCGAACACCCCGCCGAGGGCCGCCACGAAGTCGGCCTCTTGCATCGTGTTCAGGTCGGCCAGGGGGATCGTCATCGGGCCTCGCGCGCATCGGGTCTTCCGGGCCGACGGTAGCAGGCAACGGGCCACGCGGTGCGATCGGCGGCCGCAGAGGCGCTGGCTCGGCCCTGGCACATGGCTTGCGCGGGAAAAAGTCCTGCGGCCGGACCGATCCGGCGGCCCCCGGAGCGTTCGCCGATGTCGAGCACCGCCCACCCGGATGTCCTGCCCGCGAGCGGACCGGTGCCGCTCGCGCCCGCCGTCGCGCCGGTCGCCCGGGTCGGCGCCCTGGCGCTCGCGCTGCTGGGCCTCCAGCACGTGCTGGTGATGTATGCCGGCGCCGTCGCCGTGCCGTTGATCGTCGGGCGCGCCCTCAAGCTGGCGCCGGAGCAGGTGGCGATGCTGGTGAGCGCCGACCTGTTCGCGGGCGGCCTCGCCACGCTGGTGCAGAGCTGGGGCCTGCCCGGTGTCGGCATCCGCATGCCGGTGATGATGGGCGTCACCTTCGCCGCCGTGACGCCGATGATCGCCATGGGCGCGAGCCCCGAGATCGGGCTCACCGGCATCTACGGCGCGGTGATCGCCGCCGGGCTGTTCGCGTTCCTGGTGGCGCCGCTCGTCGGGCGGCTGCTGCCGCTGTTCCCGCCGGTGGTCACCGGCACGATCATCCTCGTCATCGGCATCTCGCTGATGCGGGTGGGCGTGAACTGGGCGGCGGGCGGCGTCGGCAACCCGAACTACGGCGCGCCGGTCTTCCTCGGCATCAGCGCCTTCGTGCTGTGCGTGATCCTGGCGATCACCCGCTACGGCACCGGCTTCGTCGCCTCCGCGTCGGTACTGGTCGGCATCGTCGTCGGCACGCTGGTGGCGGGCGCCTTCGGGCTGGTCGACCTCTCGCACGTGGCGACCGCCGGCTGGTTCGACGTGGTGCGGCCCTTCGCCTTCGGGTGGCCGACCTTCGATCCGGTCTCGGTGGTGACGTTGTGCATCGTCATGGTCGTGGTGATGATCGAGTCGACCGGCATGTTCCTGGCGCTCGCCGAGATCTGCGCCGACCCGGTCGACGAGGCGCGCCTGACCAAGGGCCTGCGCGCCGACGGGCTCGGCACGATGATCGGCGGGGTGTTCAACACCTTCCCCTACACGTCGTTCTCGCAGAACATCGGCCTCGTCGGCGTCACCGGCGTGCGCACCCGCTACGTCGCGGTGGTCGGCGGCGTCATCATGCTCGGGCTCGGGTTGATCCCGAAGCTCGCGGCCCTGGTCGAGGCGGTGCCGCAATGCGTGCTCGGCGGCGCCGGCCTCGTGATGTTCGGCATGGTCGGCGCCACCGGCGCGCGCATCCTCGGCGCGGTCGACTTCGCGCGCAACCGCAACAACCTGTTCATCGTCGCCGTCTCGGTCGGCTTCGGGATGATCCCCCTGGTGGCGCCGAACTTCTTCAAGCAGATGCCGCACGCGCTGCACCCGCTGCTCGAATCCGGCATCCTGCTCTGCGCGATCGCCGCGGTGGCGCTGAACCTGTTCTTCAACGGGCTCGGCAGCACCGCCGACGCCCGCGACGCCGCCCTGCGCCAGGCCGCCGCCGCCGAGCACTGACGCGTCCAGACCCGAACCGGAGACCACCATGCCGCTCACCGCCTCGACCTACGGCAAGGGCCGCGTCCGGGTCATGCGGTTGACCCGCGCGGGCGACCACCACACCCCGCGCGAGCTCACCCTCACCGTGCTGATGAAGGGCGCCTTCGACGCCGCCTGGACGGCGGGCGACAACCGCGCCTGCGTCGCCACCGACAGCGTCAAGAACATCGTCAACGTCACCGCGGCCAAGAACCTGTCCCTCGACAAGGAGGGCTTCGTTGAGGCGGTCGCCGCCGTGTTCCTCGAGACCTACCCGCAGATCGAGGAGGTCACGATCGAGGGGCAGGAGACGCGCTGGCTCCGGCACGCCATCGGGCCCGAGCCGCACGGCCACACCTTCACGCTCGACGGCAACGGCACCGGATTCGTCCGGCTCGTGGCGAGCCGCGGTGCGAGGGTGCTGCAATCGGGCCTGCGCGACTTCACCTTCAT
Organism: Methylobacterium sp. WL12; assembly: GCF_008039475.1. Classification (NCBI taxonomy): domain Bacteria; kingdom Pseudomonadati; phylum Pseudomonadota; class Alphaproteobacteria; order Hyphomicrobiales; family Methylobacteriaceae; genus Methylobacterium; species Methylobacterium sp. WL12. The sequence continues at coordinate 27,407 of NZ_VRUW01000036.1, forward strand.
GAAGACCACGCAATCGGGCTGGTCCGACTTCGTCGACGACGGCTACCGCACCCTGCCCGACACCACCGACCGCATCGCCGCCACCGCCATGGACGCGACCTGGACCTGGACGCGGGCGCCGGCCGACTACGCCACCGCCAACGCCGAAATCCTCGCGCGGCTGCTCGCGGTGTTCGGCACCACCTACAGCTTCGGCGTGCAGGACAGCATGTACCGGATGGGCGAGGCGGCCCTGGCCGCGATCCCGGAGATCGCCGAGATCGGCTTCGCGATGCCGAACAAGCATTACATCCCGATCAACCTCGCGCCGTTCGGCCTGGAGAACGCCAACGCGGTGTTCCTGCCCACCGACGAGCCGCACGGACAGATCGTGGCGACGATCGCCCGAGGGTAGAATTCCGCGCGTCGGGTGCCGAACCGCACGCTCTGGGAAAGAGGCGTGCCAAGTGCCGAATCTGCGGGCATGCGGCACTGCATCATCGGTTAAGACCCTGATTGGGAACGGATTTTTCGGCTATCTTCGTTGCCGCCGACCCACCGCGAGGCGCCCGCCCGCGGTATTGGCGAAAAATACGACCAAAACTTCAGCATTCGCAGCCCTTTCCAAAGGCAGCTCTGGTGAAAATCTAGGATCGATAAGATCGGCCGCCGTGGGCGGCCGACCGGACTCGAACCTCGGACGCCTCCCATGACCGCACGCCTGATCCTCGGCACCGCCCTCGGCCTCGCCCTCTCCACCACCGCCTTCGCGCAGAGCTTCACCGCCCCCGCCGGCATCCCGGCCGCCCTCGCGCCCGGCGGCCTCGAAGGCCGTGCCGCCGTCCCGAACGCTCTCGACGCCGCCGGCCACGCCCCGCGCGGCTACGGGCGCGACGTCTACGGCGCCGACGACGGCCTCGTCACCGGATCGCTGCGCGACGCCCGCGACGCGCGGGCCTATCGCGGCCGCTAAGGTCGGCCTCGAACGCCGCCGCGACCTTTGCCGAAAAGAGTCGCAGCGGCAGGACTGATTTTGAGCGACGAGGCCGATCCGATCGCGGGTCGCGCTCAGCCGCCGCGACGGCGGCGATGCCGAAAATCTCGGCTTCGCCGGTGTTGCGGCCAAGCCTAGACTTCGCCCCGCAATCGGGACGGAGCAGGCGGCCTTGGCAGATCACGCGGCAGACCATTCGCTTTCGCGCAGGCATCTCCTCGGGGGCGCCGCCGCCCTCGCGCTGGCGCCGCTGTCCCGGGCTCGCGCGGCCGGCACGCTCACCGCCGGCTTCATCTATGTCGGGCCGAAGGACGATTACGGCTACAACCAGGCCCACGCTCTCGCCGCCAAGGCCTTGAAGGGCATGCCCGGGCTCGAGGTCACGGAGGAGGAGCGCGTCCCCGAGACCAACGCCGTCGAGAAGACCATGGAGAGCATGATCGCCCTCGACGGGGCGAGCCTCCTGCTCCCGACCTCGTTCGGCTATTACAGCCCCTACATGGTCGCCGAGGCGAAGAAGAACCCCAAAATCCAGTTCCGCCATTGCGGCGGGCTGTGGACCGACAAGGACCCGAAGAACGCCGGCTCCTACTTCGGCTACATCGCGCAGGGGCAGTATCTCAACGGGATCGTGGCCGGCCACGCCACCAAGTCGAAGAAGGTCGGCTTCGTCGCCGCCAAGCCGATCCCGCAGGTCCTGAACAACATCAACGCCTTCCTGCTCGGTGCGCAGAGCGTCGACCCTTCGATCACCTGCCAGGTGATCTTCACCGGCGAGTGGTCGCTCGCGGTCAAGGAGGCTGAGGCCACCAACGCGCTGATCGACGGCGGCGCCGACGTCATCACCTGCCACGTCGACAGCCCGAAGGTGACGGTGGAGACCGCCGCGCGCCGGGGCGCCTTCGTCTGCGGCTACCACGTCGACCAGTCGCCGCTGGCGCCGCAGAAGTACCTCACCGGGGCCGAGTGGAACTGGCTGCCGATCTACAAGGGCTTCGTCGAGGCGATGCAGGCCGGGAAGGTGCCGGAGAACTTCGTCCGCGGCGGCCTCGCCGACGGCTACGTCAAGATGAGCCCCTACGGCCCCGGCGTGAGCGATGCGGCGCGAAAGAACGCGGACGCGGTCAAGGCCGAGATGATGAAGGGCGGCTACCAGATCATCAAAGGCCCGCTCAAGGACAATGCCGGCAAGGAGATCCTCGCCGCCGGCCAGGGCTACCCCGAGAAGGCGCCCGAGCTGGAAAGTACGAACTACCTCGTCGCGGGCGTGAAGGGCTCGGTCTGAGGGATCGTTTCCCGCGCCCGCGGAGGCGACACGATTCACACCTCGCCGCGTCTGGCGGTTCGCTTTGCGCGCATCCCCTTTCCCGCGCGGGGAGAGGGCTTTGCCGACCTCGTCGTCGGAAAAGCGAGGCGGCAGCCGACGGTGAGGGGGCCGAGCCGAAGGAGGCTCCTCCGTCGGCACCCCCCTCACCTCCGCTTCGGCTTCGCCTTTCGCTCCCCGGCTGCACGACGGGGTGCCGCCGGGCCTCTTCCCGCCCGCGGGGAGAGGGGGGGACCCGCGCGTGATCCGATGCCGTGACGAAATCGGCGAGGTGGGTAGCCCCTGCGTGAGAGGAAGCGGACGGCCTTCGATCCGACGGGGTCGGAGAAGCTGGCACGCTTCCTGCCGCAGGGTTTGCGGGATCGTGGAACCGAAGGACGGTGCGGGATGGTCGCGGACGCCGCTGTGGCACCGGTCGAGGTGATCGAGGGCCCTTCCCGGGGCCTCCAGGTCCGCGCCTGGCTGGCGCGGCGCTCGGAGGCGTTCCTGATCCCGGTCGGCGCGGCGCTCGCCGGCTTCGTGCTGTTCGGCCTGTTCCTGGCGGCGCTCGGCAAGTCGCCGCTCCAGTTCGTCGACATCGTCTATCGCGGCGGCTTCGGCTCGCCCTTCGCCCTCGGCAACAGCCTGCAGCGCGCCGCGCCCCTGCTGTTCGCCGCGCTCTGCGTCGCGCTGCCCGCCCGCCTCGGGCTCGTGGTGATCGGCGGGGAGGGGGCGATCGTGCTCGGCGGCCTCGGCGCGGCGGCGGCGGCCCAGCCGCTGGCCGCGTTGCCGCCCGCGCTCGCGATTCCGCTGATGGCGCTCGCCGCCGCCCTCGTCGGCGCGGTCTGGATCGGGGCCGTCGGCTTCCTTCAGGCCTATCGCGGCGTCAACGCCACCATCGCGAGCCTGCTCCTGTCCTATATCGCCATCGCGCTCTCCAACCACCTGATCGAAGGCTGGCTGCGCGATCCGGCGAGCCTCAACAAGCCCTCGACGTTGCCCGTCGGCGACGCCTTCATGCTGGCGCCGATGCCGGGGATCGGGGTGCATTGGGGCCTCGGGGTCGGCGTCCTGTCCTGCCTCGTCGCCTACGTGCTGATGGACCGCACGACGCTGGGCTTCGCCGCGCGGATCGCCGGCGGGAACGTGCGCGCGGCCCAGATCCAGGGCCTGCCGGTCGGGCGCCTGATCGTCGGCTTCACCGCGCTCGGTGGCGCCTTCGCGGCGTTGGCCGGGTTCTTCGAGGTGGTCGCGGTGCAGGGGACCGCCAACGGGACGCTGGCGGCCGGCTACGGCTACACCGGCATCCTCGTCGCGTTCCTCGCCCGCCAGAACCCGATCGCGATCATGCCGGTCGCGTTCCTGCTCGGTGGGATCGAGGCGTCGAGCGGGCTGATCCAGCGCCGGATGCAGCTGCCCGACGCCACCGTGCTGGTGCTCGAAGGGCTGCTGTTCCTCGTGGTGCTGGCCAGCGAGACGCTCTACGGGCGCCTGCACCTGTTCAGCCCGCACCTGTGGGCGACCAAGCGCGCGGTCGCCGCCCTGCCGGCGGGGGCGCCGGCATGACCACGGCGGGGAGCATGCGATGAACGGCGACCTCGGGCTCTGGAGCGTCCTGATCGCGGTGGTCGGCGGCGCGATCCGCGTCTCGACGCCGTTCCTGTTCGTCAGCCTCGGCGAGACCATCACCGAGCGCTCGGGGCGGATCAACCTCGGGCTTGAAGGCACCCTCGTGTTCGGCGCCATGTCGGCCTACGCCACCGCCGTGCTCACCGGCTCGCCCTGGGCCGGCGTCGCGGTGGCCGGCCTGGCCGGCGGCGCCTTCGGGCTGCTGCACGGGTTCGTCTGCCGCCTACCGCGGGTCAACGACGTGGCGGTCGGCATCGCGCTGATGCTGTTCGGCACCGGGCTGGCCTTCTTCTTCGGCAAGGCCTTCATCCAGCCCTCCGCCCCGCCGCTGCCGGCGATCCCGTTCGGGTTCTGGTCGGACGTGCCGCAGATCCAGGCGGCGTTGCGCGTCAACGTGCTGTTCCTGGCGGGCGCCGCGCTCTCCGTGTTCCTGTGGTGGGCGTTCCGCAACACCAAGGCCGGGCTGATCGTGCGCGTCGTCGGCGACAGCGCCGACGCGGCGCGCGCCATGGGCTACGACGTCGACCGCGTGCGCCTCTACGCGACGGCCGCCGGCGGCGTGCTCGCCGGGATCGGCGGCGCCTACCTGTCGTTGTACTATCCGGGCTCGTGGAACGAGGGGATCTCGTCGGGCCAGGGGCTGATGGCGGTGGCGCTCGTCATCTTCGCCCGCTGGAACCCGCTCGCGTGCTTCGCCGCCGCCCTGCTGTTCGGCGGCGCCGGGGCGCTCGGCCCGGCGCTGCAATCGGTCGGCGTCACGCAGGGCTACTACCTGTACTACGCAGCCCCCTACGTCCTCACGCTCGCCCTGCTGATCGCCACCTCGTCGCCCGACCGGGCGCTGACCGGCGCGCCGGGCGAGCTCTCCCTCTCGAAATAGGGTTTCTCATGAATGGTCTCGGCGGCCTGAACAAATCCCCGAACGGCGTCGTCCTCGGCCTGGTGCAGCTCAAGCTGCCGCGGATCGAGACGCCGGCCGACCTGGCGGCGCAGACCGACCGGATCGTCGCGATGGTGGCCAAGGCGCGGGCGAACCTCGCGACGATGGACCTCGTGGTGTTCCCCGAATACGCACTCCACGGCCTCTCGATGGACACGCGGCCCGAGCTGATGTGCCGGATGGACGGGCCGGAGGTGGCAGCCTTCCGCAAGGCCTGCGTCGACAACCGGATCTGGGGTTGCTTCTCCATCATGGAGTTCAACCCGCACGGCGCGCCATACAACACCGGCCTGGTCGTCGACGATACCGGCGCGGTGAAGCTGTACTACCGCAAGATGCACCCCTGGGTGCCGGTGGAGCCGTGGGAGCCGGGCGACCTCGGCATCCCGGTGATCGACGGTCCGAAGGGCGCCAAGCTCGCGCTGATCATCTGCCACGACGGCATGTTCCCGGAGATGGCGCGCGAATGCGCCTACAAGGGCGCCGAGATCATGATCCGCACGGCCGGCTACACCGCGCCGATCCGCGAATCCTGGCGCTTCACCAACCAGTCGAACGCCTTCTGCAACCTGATGGTCACCGCCAACGTCTGCCTGTGCGGCTCGGACGGCACCTTCGACTCGATGGGCGAGGGCATGGTCTGCAACTTCGACGGGGCGATCCTCGCCCACGGCACCACCGGCCGCGTCGACGAGATCATCACCGCGGAGGTCCGGCCCGACCTCGTGCGCGAGGCCCGCATCCACTGGGGCGTCGAGAACAACATCTACCAGCTCGGCCACCGCGGCTACACGGCGGTGAAGGGCGGCGCGCAGGATTGCCCCTACACCTACATGCACGACCTCGCGGCCGGCCGGTACAGGGTGCCCTGGGAGGACCAGGTCCGGACCGTGGACGGCACCGCCTGCGGCTTCCCCGCGCCGACCCGCTCCTACGGCGCCGGGCAGACGAGCCCGAACGCATCCGCCGCGCGGGAGGCGGCCGAGTGAGGGCCTCAGCCCTTCTTCAGCGCCGCCATCATCTCGCGGCGCAGGATCGCGTTGATGCGCGTCTGGTAGCCCCGCCCGGGCGCGCGCAGCCACGCCAGCACGTCGGCATCGATCCGCACCGTCGTGGAGGTCTTCACCGGCCGGTAGAACGGGTTGCGCACGGCGTTCGCCCAGAACGCCTCGGTCAGGGGCGGGATGTCGCCGTCGTCGATCGCCTCGTCCGGCATCGCCGCGCGTGCCTTAAGCTCCGTCTTCTGCGTCTCGGTGAGGGGCGGCGGGTTGGCGAGGTCGATCTCGTAGCTAACAAGCTTCGTCTTCATAGCTTCGCCTTTCCGAACGATCGGCCTTGCGGGCGGAGATGATGCGGACGACCTCGATCTCCTCGCCGGCTTCGGTCGCCTCACGGATCGTGTGGACGACGACGAGCACCCGGATCGCGTCCGCCATCCCGACGATCCGCCACCGCAGCTCCCGATCTTCGATCCGATCCGCCGAGGTGATCGCGAACGGGTCCGTGAAGACGCGCGCTGCCGTCTCGAACCGCACCCCATGCCTGCGCAGCTTGGACGCGGCCTTGTCGGGATCCCATTCGAAGCGCGTCGTCACGTCGAAATTGTCACGACAAAGCGGTTCGGCAAGCCAGTGCCCTGAGGCATCGTCATGAGCTTCGATCGTCCTCCTTCCGCCGACGCACGGCCCGGCACCACCATCCCCGCCGAGCCCTACCCCTGGCCCTACGACGGCGACCTGCGGCCGTCGAATACGGCGCTGGTCATCATCGACATGCAGACGGATTTCTGCGGGGCGGGCGGCTACGTCGACGCGATGGGCTACGACCTGTCGCTGACCCGGGCGCCGATCGCGCCGATCGCCCGCCTGCTCGCCGCGATGCGCAGCCGCGACTACCTGGTCGTCCACACCCGCGAGGGCCATCGGCCCGACCTCTCCGACCTGCCGGAGAACAAGCGCTGGCGCTCGCGCCGGATCGGCGCCGGCATCGGCGACCCCGGGCCCTGCGGCAAGATCCTGGTGCGCGGCGAACCCGGGTGGGAGATCGTCCCCGAACTCGCGCCGCTGTCCGGCGAGGTGGTGATCGACAAGCCCGGCAAGGGCGCGTTCTGCGCCACCGACCTCGAGCTGGTCCTGCGCACCCGCGGCATCCGCAACCTCGTGCTCACCGGCATCACCACCGACGTCTGCGTCTCCACCACCATGCGGGAGGCCAACGACCGCGGCTTCGAATGCGTGGTGCTGGGCGACGCCTGCGGCGCCACCGATCCGCAGAACCACATGGCGGCGCTCCGCATGGTGACGATGCAGGGCGGCGTGTTCGGCGCGGTCTCCGACACCGACGCCGTGATCGCGGCCGTGACCGCGCAGGCGGCCGCATGAGCACGCGCCGCGCCGTCGTCCACCGCATCGCCGTCGCCGCCCCCGACGACGTCTCCGGCCTGGAACGCGCGATCGCGGAGGGCCGGATCGTGCCGGGCGCCGTCGTCGCCATCTTCGGCAAGACCGAGGGCAACGGCCTGGTCAACGACTGGACCCGTGGGCTCGCCGCCCGCGCGCTCCGCGACCTGCTCCGACGGCATGCCGGCGAGGCGGCCGCCGAGCGGGTCTGCTTGGTGATGTCCGGCGGCACCGAGGGCGGTCTGTCCCCGCACCTGACGGTCTTCGAGGTGCGCGAGGCGGACGAACCCGCCGAGCCCGGCGCCCTCGCCATCGGCCACGCCCACACCGCCGACCTGGCGCCCGAAGAGGTCGGGCGCCTGGCCCAGGTCGAGTCGGTGGCCGAGGGCGTGCGCGCGGCGATGCGCGACGCCGGCATCGCCGACCCGGCCGACGTGCAGTTCGTCCAGGTGAAGTGCCCGCTCCTCACCTCGGAGCGGATCGCCGCAGCGCGCGGCCGGGGCGCGGATTGCGCCACCGCCGACACGCTGAAATCCATGGGCCTGTCGCGCGCCGCCGCCTCGCTGGGCATCGCCACGGCGTTGGGCGAGGTCGGCGCGCTGGAGGAGGGCGCGATCGGCCGGGATTTTGCGCTCGCTTCCTCGCGCGCCTCGGCGTCGGCCGGCGTCGAGCTGATGGGCCACGAGATCGTCGTGCTCGGGCGCGGCGCCGGCTGGTCCGGCCCGCTGCGGATCGACCACGCCACCATGGCGGACGCCCTCGACGTCGAGCCGGTGCGGGCCGCGCTGGCCCGGCTCGGCCTCGGCGCGGCCGGACAGCTGGCGCCGGCGCAGCGCGAACGGCTCGTGGCGCTGCTGGCCAAGGCCGAGGCCCCGTCGGACGGGCGCCTGCGCGGGCGTCGCACCACCATGCTCACCGATTCCGACCTCGCCGCGACCCGCCACGCCCGCGGCTTCGTCGGCGGGGTGCTCGCCGGCCTCGTCGGCCACGCCGAACTCTACGTCTCGGGCGGCGCCGAGCATCAGGGACCGGATGGCGGCGGCCCCGTCGCGATCATCGCCCACGCGCCGTGAGAGGCCGCCCATGACGTCGCCAGCCCCGGTCCCGATGCCCGTCCCGCCGCGCGCCATCGGCGTCGAGACCGTCGGCATGACGAAGCGCTTCGGCGCCTTCGCCGCCCTCGACGACGTGTCGATGAAGATCGCGGCCGGCGGCTTCCACGCGCTGCTCGGCGAGAACGGCGCCGGCAAGTCGACCTTGGTGAAGTGCGTGATGGGCTTCTACGCCCCGAGTGCCGGCACGGTGCTGGTCGACGGCCGCGAGGCCGAGATCACCAACCCGAAGGGCGCGCAGGGGCGCGGACTCGGCATGGTCTACCAGCACTTCACGCTGGTGCCCTCGCTCACGGGAGCCGAGAACCTCGTCATCAGCCGCGCCGACGCGCCCTCCGTGATCGCCTGGGGCCGCGAGCGCGCGCGGCTCTCCGCCTTCATGGCCGGCATGCCGTTCCGGCTGAACCTCGACCGGCCGGTGGCGGAGCTGGCGGCGGGCGAGAAGCAGAAGCTCGAGATCGTCAAGCAGCTCTATCTCGAAGCCCGCTTCCTGATCCTCGACGAGCCGACCTCGGTCTTGACGCCGGCCGAGGCCGAGGAGGTGCTGGGGCTGCTCCGCGCGATGACCGATCGCGGCGACCTCACCGTGCTGATGATCAGCCACAAGTTCCGCGAGGTCGAGACCTTCGCCCGGAGCCTGAGCGTGCTCCGGCGCGGGAAGCTCGTGGGCGGCGGCGCGGTCGGCGAACTCTCCCGCGACGACATGGCGGCGATGATGATGGGCGAGCGCAAGGTGCGCGTGCCGGCCGCCCGCGTCGGCGCGCCCGACGAAGCCCGCGAGGTCCTGCGCATCGCGGGCGTCACCGCCACCGACGCCTCGGGCCTGCGCCACATCGCGATCGACGCGCTCAGCGTTCGCGCCCGCGAGGTCGTCGGCATCGCCGGCGTCTCGGGCAACGGCCAGAAGGAGCTGGCCGACGTGCTCGGCGGGCAGGTCCGCGCCACCGGCGGCCGGGTGGTGGTGGCCGGCGCGCCCTATGCCGGCACCCGCGCCGAGAGCCGCGCGCGAAAAGTCCGGTTCATCCCGGAGGAGCCGCTGCGCAACGCCTGCGCGCCGCGGATGTCGGTGGTCGAGAACCTGGGCTTTCGCGCCTTCGACCGGCGCGGCGACGACCCCACGGCCAAGCCGACCTTCTGGCTCGACCGGGGGGCGATGGCCCGGCGCGGACGCGACCTGATCGAGCGGTTCAAGGTGAAGACCGCCTCCTCGGAGGCGCCGATCGCCACCCTGTCCGGCGGCAACGTGCAGCGGGCGGTGCTCGCCCGCGAGCTGACCGACCCGGTCGACCTGCTGATCGTGGTCAACCCGTGCTTCGGCCTCGATTTCTCCGCCGTCTCGGAGATCCGCAACCGGATCGTGGCCGCGCGCAACGCCGGCGCCGCGGTGCTGCTGATCAGCGAAGACCTCGACGAGATCCTGGAGCTGTCCGACCGCATCGTGGTGATGTCGGAGGGCCGCCTCGTCTACGAGACGCCGGCCGCCACCGCCGAGGTGGCCACGATCGGCCGCCACATGGCCGGGCACCACTGAGGTCGGGCGTCCGACAGGGACTGGGTGTCCGGCCACAAGCCCCTCGGGATCAGGGGGCGCGTAGCTGCGCGCGAAGGAATCCTCCAGCGATCGCGCGACAGCGAGGTGTTCGGATGCCGGCGCTTCGTGGAGCGGGCCGAAGGCTGACGCCCGACTGCATCCCTCGCGCGTGACGGTCTCGTGCGGGTGCCGCATCGCGACATCGCGACCGGAGCAAAGGCGCCAGATCCGAGTTCCCTTCCGTCGAGACGGCGCCGCGCCTGCATCCGGGCCGAATTCCGGCAGGATGCGAACAGCTCGATTCGGAAGGACGCATGGCGCAGGGCACGGATCTCACCGGCGAAGCGTGGACGCTCGCGAGCTTCACCGCGGCGATCCATCGGGGCGGCGTCGGCCTCTGGGCGTGGTCGCCGGAGCGGCGCCTCGCCCAGCTCGACGAACTCTGCCGCGCGTTCTGGGAGACGACGGAGCCGGTGGTCGGCATCGACGCCCTCTTCGCGCGGGTGAACGCCGAGGACCGCCCCGCGATGATGCGGGACTGGGCGGCGAGCGCCGTCGACCCGCACGCCTACAGCTTCGACTTCCGCATCGGCGAGGGCGCCGACGCGCGCTGGATCTCGGCGCGCGGCGTCGGCGGCGAGGCCGGCCGGGTCGGCGAATGGGTCCAGGCCATCTTCCTCGACATCACCGACCGCAAGCGGGCCGAGGAGGCCGAGCGGCTGCTGACCGCCGAGCTCGCCCACCGCGTCTCGAACATGTTCACGGTCGCCCGCGCGCTCACCGCCATCGTCGCAAGGGAGGCGACCTCGACGCCGAACTTCGCCGAGGACCTGTCGCAGCGCTTCGGCGTGCTGCACGAGGCGACCGCCCTGGCGATGCGCGCCAGTGGGGCCGACCAGGGCGACGTGCGCCTGCGCGACCTCGCCGAGCGCATCCTGGCGCCGTACCTGCGCGGCGCCGACATCACCGTGGACGTGGCGGACGCGGTCGTGGCGCCGCGCGACAAGGTCAACGACTACGCGATGATCTTCCACGAGCTCGCCACCAACTCCGCCAAGTACGGCGCGCTGGCGGGCGGCGGCACCCTCGACCTCGTGGCGCGGGTCGCCGACGACGTGCTGACGCTGGACTGGACCGAGGCCGGCGCGGCGTCCGGGATCACCAAGGCCGACGGCACCGGGTTCGGCTCGCGCCTTCTCAAGCAGACGATCGAGCGCAGCCTCGCCGGCCGCTTCGAGCGCACCATCGACGCCGCCGGGCTGCATTTCCGGATGGTGGTCCCGGCCCGGTGACGGGCCGGCGGCCGCGCCGCGCTCACCTCGCGACCGAACACGAAGGAGGGCGCCCGACTCGCGTCGGGCGCCCTCGAACGATGAACCTGTGCGGACGGGCGATGCCCGCCCGCGCGTCCGTTCGTCAGTAGCCGTAGGCCGGGTAGCCGTAGCCGTAGGCCGGGGCGTAACCGTAGGCCGGCGCGTAGCCGTAGCCGCCGTAATAGCCGACCGGGCGGCCGTAGCCGTATCCGCCGTAACCACCATAGCCGCCGTAGGAATTCGCGACGATCGCGCCGGCTGCGAGGCCGGCGATGCCGAGGCCGATGGCCGCGCCCGGGCCGATGCCGCGGCGGTAGCCGTAGCCGCGTCCGTATCCGCCGTAGCCACGGTATCCGCCGTAGCCGCCGCGGAAGCCGACGCCGCGATAGCCGTAGCCGCCGTGACCGTAGCCGCCGCCGTAACCCCAGCCGCGGGCCTCGGCGGGCGCCGACGCCAGCAGGCCGAGGCCGAGCAGCGCGGTGGAAGCGAGTGCGAGCTTGCGCATTCGAGTTCTCCTGTCGTGATGCGTATGGGACCTAAAACACCTTCGGCCCGATCGCGTTCCAACAGGGGATGATCGTTCGCTGCGTCGCAGCGTCCGGCGATGGAAATCCGACGCCGGGTGCCAGGAGTTCCTGCTCCTTCTCGGATGGTCCGGCGTGGAGGCCGGGCATCGGTTTCCGACCGCTCGGGATCGGCCTGCGGCGACCGTCCGCGATGCCCCCTGCGCCCCCCGCGTTGACCGGAGGCGATCGCCTGACGCATGAAGGCCGGCGGCATCACGGGCGTCCGGACGGGCGCTCCGCCGTCGCCGCGGACCGTTCGCGAACGGGTGTTCCGGGGCGGCGAGCCTCCCGGAACATGTCCCTGGAAATGGACGGCATGGACGACGAGATCGAGCGCCTGCGCAGCGAGAACCGGAGACTCGAGGCCGAAGTCGCGCGCCTGCGCGAGCGCAACGCCGCGCATGTGCGCCTGCCGCAGGAGGGCCAGCGCACCTCCGGGGCGGACGTCGACCTGCTGTTCACGGCGGCGGAGAAGACCCGCATGCCGCAGATCGTCACCGACCCGAACCTGCCGGACAACCCGATCGTGTTCGCCAACCGGGCGTTCCAGGTCCTGTGCGGCTACTCGGCCGAGGAGCTGATCGGCCGCAACTGCCGCTTCCTGCAGGGGCCGGACACCGACCCGTCCGACATCGCCAAGGTGCGCGACGCCATCGCCGCGCGGCGCGACGTGGTCGTCGAGATCCTGAACTACCGCCGCGACGGCTCGACCTTCCGCAACGAGCTCTACGTCAGCCCGGTCTTCACCCCCGAGGGCCACCTGCGCTACTTCTTCGCGAGCCAGCTCGACGTCACCCGGTTCCGCACCGAGGAGGGCATGCTCGCCGAGAGCGAGGCGCGCTACCGCACCCTGTTCAACGCGCTCGACGCCGGCTTCTGCGTGATCGAGCTGCGGTTCGACGCCGACGGCCGCGCGGTCGACTACCGCTTCGTCGAGGCCAACCCCGCCTTCTCGCGCCACACCGGCCTCGACGACGTGGTCGGCAAGTGGGTGAGCGAGGTGGTGCCCGACCTCGAGCGGAGCTGGCTCGACACCTACGGAAAGGTCGCCCTGACCGGCCGGGCCGTCCGCTTCGAGAGCGGGGTCGTCGCGCTCGGCCGCTGGTTCGAGGTCCAGGCCCTGCGCATCGGCGATCCCGTGCAGCACCGCGTCGCCCTGCTGTTCAACGACGTGACCGACCGGCAGAAGGCCGAGAGCGTCCTGCGCGACACCGCCCGCGACCGGACCACGGAGCGCGACCTGGTCTGGCGGGCCAGCCGCGACCTCCTCGTGGTCTGCGGCTTCGACGGCCTCTACCGCTCGGTCAACCCGGCCTGGAACGGGATGCTGGGCTGGTCCGCCTTCGAGCTCGTGCGCACCTCGTTCAGCGACTACGTCCACCCCGAGGACAAGGCGGCCGCCTCCGCCGCCTTCGAGCAGCTGCGCGCCGGCCAGGTGCTGGACAGCCTCGACGTGCGCATGCTCACCGCCGACGGCGGCTACCGCTGGGTGTCGTGGAACGCGATCCCGCAGGAGGACCACTTCTACGGCGCCGGCCGCGACGTCACCGAGCGCCGCGCCCTGGAGGAGCAGCTGCGCCAGTCGCAGAAGCTCGAGGCGGTCGGCCAGCTCACCGGCGGCGTCGCGCACGACTTCAACAACCTGCTGACGGTGATCCGGTCCTCGACCGACCTGCTCAAGCGCCCCGACCTGCCGGAGGAGCGCCGCCAGCGCTACATCGGCGCGATCTCCGACACGGTCACCCGCGCCGCCAAGCTCACCGGGCAGCTGCTCGCCTTCGCCCGGCGCCAGTCCCTGACCCCGGAGGTGTTCGACGTCGGCCGCAGCGTCGCCTCGGTCGCCGACATGGTCGGCACGCTCACCGGCGCCCGCATCCGCGTGGTCACCGACGTCGCCGCCAACCGCGACGGGCGCGGCAACGAGGTGCCCTACCTGATCGACGCCGACCCGAGCCAGTTCGACACCGCGCTGGTCAACATGGCCATCAACGCCCGGGACGCGATGGACGGGGAGGGCCGCCTCGACATCAACGTCCGCCGCGCCTCCGCCATCCCGGCGGTGCGCGCCCATCCCCGCGTCGCCGGCGACTTCGTCGCCGTCTCGGTCCGCGACACCGGCACCGGCATCGCGACCGCCGACCTCGACCGGATCTTCGAGCCCTTCTACACCACCAAGGGCGTGGGCCAGGGCACCGGGCTCGGCCTGTCGCAGGTGTTCGGCTTCGCCAAGCAGTCGGGCGGCGAGGTCGTGGTCGAGAGCACGCTGGGCGAGGGCACGACCTTCACCCTGTACCTGCCCCGCGAGGTCGGGCGCTCGGTGGCGGCCGAGGACGACGGCGAGCCCGAGCCCCTGGCCGACGGGCACGGCACCCGCGTCCTCGTGGTCGAGGACAACCAGGAGGTCGGCTCCTTCGCCACCCAGGCCTTGCGCGAGCTCGGCTACGAGACCGTGTGGGCGATGAGCGCGGAGGAGGCCCTGACGGTGCTCTCCGCGTCCCCGCGCTTCGACGTGGTGTTCTCCGACGTGGTGATGCCGGGGATGAACGGCATCGACATGGCGCGGGAGATCCGCCACCGCCAAGCCGGCCTGCCGGTCGTGCTCGCCTCCGGCTACAGCCACGTCATCGCCGAGCAGGGCACCCACGGCTTCCCGCTCCTGAAGAAGCCCTACTCGGTGGAGGACCTGTCCCGCACCCTGCGGCGGGCGGTCAACCGCGCCGGCGCGGCGGGGCCCTGATCCGTCCACCATGAGCCCCGCATGCCCCGCCGCATCCTGATCACCGGCGCCAGCGTCGCCGGCAACACCGCGGCGTGGTGGCTGGGGCGCTCCGGCTTCGACGTCACCGTCGTCGAGCGGGCGCCGGACTTCCGGGACGGCGGCCAGAACGTCGACGTCCGCGGGGTCGGGCGCGCGGTCCTGCGCCGCATGGGCCTGGAGCAGATCGCCCTCGCGCAGGGCACCGGCGAGGAGGGCACCGCCTGGGTCGACGGGCAGGGCCGGGCGGTCGCGGCCTTCCGGATGGATCCGAGCCTCGGCGACGGCCCGACGGCGGAGATGGAGATCCTGCGCGGCGACCTCGCGCGGCTGCTCTACGAGCCCGCCCGGCAGCGCGCGACCTACCGCTTCGGCGACCGCGTGACCCGCATCGACGACGCGGCCGACGCCGTGACGGTGGGCTTCGCGAGCGGGGCGAGCGCGCGCTACGACGCGGTCCTGATCGCCGAGGGCGTCGGCTCGAGCACGCGCGAACTGGTCTTCCCCGGCGAGGCCGACCCGCGCTGGATGGACCTGACCATCGCCTACTTCACCATCCCGCGCATCGCGGGCGACGACCGGATGTGGCGCTGGTTCAACGCGCCGGGCGGGCGCGGCATCTCGCTGCGTCCCGACCAGCACGGCACCACGCGCGCGATGCTGACCCTGCGCCAGCCCCCGGGCGGCGAGCAGGATTGGGACGCCGCCCGGCAGAAGGCCTACCTGCGCGAACGCTTCGCCGACGCCGGCTGGCAGGCCGCGCGCGTCCTGTCCGGCCTCGACGCCACCGCGGACTTCTACTTCGACGTGCTGCGCCAGGTGCGGATGCCGCGGTGGTCCGGCGGCCGCGTGGCGGTCACCGGAGACGCGGCCTGGTGCGCCACGCCGCTCGCCGGCATCGGCACGACGCTGGCCGTCACAGGCGCCTACGTCCTCGCCGCGGAGCTGGCCGCCGCCGACGACGTCGCCGCGGCCTTCGCCGCCTACGAGCGCGCGATGCGCCCGATGGTCGAGGACGGGCAGGGCGTGCCCAAGATCGCGCCGAAGCTGATGAACCCGAACACCCGCCTCGGCATCCGCCTGCTCCACGGCGCCCTGCGCATCGCGAGCACCAAGCCCGCCCGCCGCCTGGCTGCGCGCTTCACCGCCGGCCGCGCCAAGGAGCCGGACCTGAGCCGGTATCCGGTGCCGGAGGTGTGACACGGCCTCCGCGCGATCGAAGCGGAGGCCGCCTCTTCCGCGCGATCAATATTCGAGGGCGATCTTGCCGAAGTGATCGCCGGCCTGCTGCAGGCGGAAGGCCTCGGCGATGTCGTCCAGCGGGAAGCTGCGGTCGATCACCGGACGCAGGCCCGTCGCCTCCAGGCCGCGGATCATCTGCTGCTGGAGGCGGCGGCTGCCGACGATCAGGCCCTGAAGCCTCTGCTGGCGTGCCATCAGCGCCGCGGTCGGCACCGGGCCGGCCGGCCCGGTGAGCACGCCGATCAGCGCGATGTGGCCGCCGACCCGTGCCGCCACGATCGACTCGGCGAGCGTGCCGGCACCGCCGACCTCGACCACGTGGTCGACGCCGCGCCCGCCGGTCAGGTCGCGCACCGCCATGCCCCAGTCGGGCCGGGTGCGATAGTTGACGAGGTGGTCCGCCCCAAGCCCGCGGGCGCGTTCCAGCTTCGCGTCGGAGGACGAGGTGGCGATGACGGTCGCCCCCATCGCCTTGGCGATCTGGAGCGCGAAGATCGACACGCCGCCGGTGCCGAGCACCAGCACGCTGTCGCCCTCCTTGAGACCGCCATTCGCCACCAGCGCCCGCCAGGCCGTCAACCCAGCGGTGGTCAACGTCGCCGCCTCCGCGTGGCTGTAGCCGGCCGGCGCGCGGGTGAAGCCGCTGGCCGGCGCGACCACGACCTCGCGGGCGTAGCCGTCCACGCCGTCGCCCGGCGTGGTCGAGAAGTCGGCGACCGTGGGCTCGCCGTCGATCCAGTGCGGGAAGAACGTCGAGACGACGCGGTCTCCCACCGACAGGTCGGCGACGCCCGCGCCCACGGCCTCGACGATCCCGGCGCCGTCGGACATCGGCACGCGCCCGGGGGCGGTCTTCATGCGCCCGGTGACGACGGCGAGGTCGTGGAAGTTGAGCGAGCTGGCATGGATGCGCACGCGCACCTCGCCGGCCCCGGGCGCACCGGGATCGAGGCCGTCGACGATCGAGAGCCCGTCGAGGCCGAGCGCGCCGCCACAGGTGATGGTCTTCATCGAAACGTTTTCCTTCTTCAGGCGGCCGGCAGGGCGTCGCGGACCGCTTGCGCCAGCGGGGTGGTCGGGCGGCCGATCAGCCGGGAGAGCTGGCGGCCGTCGTCGAACAACGCGCCCTGCGAGGCGTCGACGTCCCAGGCGGCGAGCCCTTCGGCGAAGGCGTCGGGGATGCCGGCGCCCTTGAGGATGCCGGCATAGGTGTCCTGCGGCAGGTTCTGGTAGGGGATCGCGCGCCCGGCCGCCTTCGACAGCTCGGCGGCGAGATCGGAAAGCGTCACGGCGTCGTCGCCGGCGAGCTCGTAGGTGCGGCCTTCATGACCCTGGCCGGTCAACACCGCGACCGCGGCGTCGGCGTAGTCGGCGCGTGACGCCAGGGACAGCTTGCCGTCGCCGGCGCTGCCGACGAAGGCGCCGTTGGCGAGCGCCGGCGGGATCGAGGCGGTGTAGTTCTCGACGTACCAGCCGTTGCGCAGGATCGTGGCGGGGATGCCGGACGCGGCCAGATCCGCCTCGGTCGCGCGATGCTCCTCGGCCAGGCTGATCGGCGAGCGGTCCGCGTGCAGGATGCTGGTGTAGACGATGCGCCCGACGCCGGCACGCTTGGCGGCCTCAATGACGTTGCGGTGCTGCACGGCGCGCTGGCCGACCTCGCTCGACGAGATCAGCAGCAGCGTCTCCACGCCCTCCAGGGCGGCGGCCATCGTGTCGGGCTTGGCGTAGTCGAAGGCGCGGGCGGCGACGCCGAGGCCGGCCGCCTTGCCGGGCGAGCGGACGAGCGCGACGACGGCGTCGGCGGGAACCTCGGCCTTCAGGCGCTCGATCACGAGGCGCCCGAGCTGGCCGGTGGCACCGGTCACGGCGATGGTCATGGGTGTTCTCCGTCTTGGATCAGTTGGATCGGACGCGGGTCCGGCGTCGGCGGAGGTCCTCCGGGAGGAGGCCCGGTTCGGGGGCGCCGCCTGTCGCAAGCCGGGATATGGACCTTGCCGTCCGATGCGATAATCGACAATGTATGACGATCTGCTCACACCAGGAGTACGAGGTCGTGGCCGATCGTCTGACCGGCATGGAGGTGTTCGTCCGCGTGGTCCGCCTCGGCGGCATCTCGGCCGCCGCGCGCGAGCTGCGCATGTCCGCGGCCATGGCGACGAAGCACATCGATGCGCTGGAGGCGCGGCTGGGCACCGCGCTGGTCCATCGCACGACGCGGCGGGTCTCGCCGACCGAGGCCGGCGCCGCCTACCTGGAACGCACCGAGCGCATCCTGGCCGAGATCGGCGAAGCGGAGGGCGAGGCGGCTTCGCGCGCCCTGGAGGTCGAGGGGCTGCTGCGGGTGAGCGCGCCCGCGACCTTCGGCGTCCTCCACCTCGCGCCGCTGCTACCCGCCTTCCATGCGCGCCATCCGCGGGTGACGGTCGAGTTCGGCTTCACCGACCGCTACGTCGACCTGCTCGAGGAGAAGTGGGACGTGGCGGTGCGCATCGGCCGGCTCGTCGACAGCAGCCTGGTCGCGCGCAAGCTCGCGCCGATGCGGATCGCGCTGTGCGGCGCCCCCGGCTACCTGCGCGAACGGGGGACGCCCCGGATCCTCGCGGACCTCACCGCCCACGATTGCCTGGGCTACACCATCGTCTCGCAGGCCGGCACCTCGACCTGGAGCTTCGGGCGCGGCGGGGAGGTCGTCGTCCCGGTGCGCGGCAGCATGCACGCCAACAACGGGGAGGCGCTGGTCCGCGCCGCGGCGGCCGGCCAGGGCCTCGTCTACGGGCCGCGCTTCGTCGCCGCGGCCGAGCTGTCGCGGGGCGCGCTGGTCGAGATCGACCTCGACGTGCCGACTATGGATCTCGGCTGGGTGCAGGCCTTGACCCACCCCACCCGCCGCCCGGCCGCCAAGACCCGAGCCTGGGT
>NZ_VRUW01000037.1:0-44887 GCF_008039475.1 Methylobacterium sp. WL12
TGGTCCCGAACCAGAACCGCGTCGCCGCCGCCCCCGTTCGATGAACAGGGGTATACGGACACCCACGCAGCCCGTCAACAGGCGAAATGGAACTTTTGCGGATTTTCACGACAGAGACATGACAGAGGCTGGAAGGCGGCCCAGGCGAACAGCGACGCCCTTCCATGACCCGGGGGCATCCGCATCGCGGAACGATCCGTCCCCCTATCCGTAGAACCGCGTCGCCACGGGGGCGGCACGGAGCACGCGCGATGGCGATCAAGGCCCTGAACGACCGCAAGAAGCTGTCGAATGACTTCAACGAAGCCAACGACGCCTTCATCGATGCGGTGCTGAGCGCTCTGAAGGCCGGAGAGATGCCGCTGGAACTGGCGCGCGCCTACCTCGCCCACCCGGTGGCGATGATGCATTCGGACGGGGCGCAGGCGGTGGCCAACTACTTCGACCGCATTCTGGCGCAGCGCCCGCGGATCGACTGGACACCGGGCGAGTAAGGCGATCGCTCAGAGCGCAGGCGGGGAGAAGCCGCCGAAGCTCGCCTCGAGATGGCGGCCGAGCGCCAGGGCGACGTCCTCGCGCCAGGGATGGGCCGCCACCTGCACGCCGATCGGCATCCCCTCCGGCGAGGTCCCGACGCGGACGGCCACCGCCGGCCAACCGGTGAGGTTGTGGTTCTGGGCATAGCCCGCCCCGCGTTGCAGCACCGGATCGAAGCTGGTGCCGTGCGGCGGCGCCACGTAGGGTAGAACCGGGGAGAGCACCGCATCGTAGCCGTGCAGGAACGCGAGCTGCGCGTTGCGGAACGCGTCCCAGCGGTTGAACGCCGCCAGCGCCGCGGTGATGTCGGGCATGGCCGGCGCCGCGCGCGAGTTCAGCGACTGCTCGAACAGCGGGGAGATCCGGTCGGTGCCGATCGATCTCAGGAAGGCGCGGGTGCCGGCGCCGCCGTCGCCCCGGGTCATGTCGTAGTAGATGGCAGCCGCCTTGTCCGCGTCCGGCAGGCGACGCTCCTCGACAGCGAGGCCCGCCTCCGCGAAGGCCCGCGCCGCCGAGCGGATCGCGGCGGCGATCTCCGGGGTCGGGGCGGAGGCGCCGTCGTCGTCGAAGCAGGCGAGCTTCAATCCGCGCAGGACGACCGCGCGGGGATCGCGCAGGGGCATGTCGACGATGGTGTAGTCGGAAAAATCCGGCCCGGCGACGACGGGCAGCGCCAGCGCGAGGTCGTCGACGCGACGGGCGATCAGGCTGACGTGGAACACGCTGTTGCGCGCGCCCATCGGCCGGGGGAACTGCCCGGTGCGCGGAATGCGGCCGGAGGTCGGCTTCAGGGCGGCGAGGCCGCAATAATGCGCCGGCACGCGGATGCTGCCGCCGGCATCGGTGCCGAGGCCGAGGGGCGAACCGCCGGCGGCGACGATCGCCGCCTCGCCGCCGCTGCTGCCGCCCGGGGTGCGGGCGAGGTCGTAGGGGTTGTTGGTGCGGCCGTAGACCAGGTTGTCGGTCTCCAGCGCGCCGGCCAGCTCCGGCACGTTGGTCTTGCCCAGCACGATCGCGCCGGCCGCGCGGAGGCGGGCCACCGCGGTGGCGTCGGCCTTCGGCACGAAGCCGGCGCGGCCGAGCGTGCCGCCGGTGCAGACCACGCCCGCGGTCTCCAGCGTGTCCTTGATCGTGACCGGCACGCCGTGGAGGGGTTTTGGTGCCTCGCCCCGCGCCAGGGCGGCGTCGGCGGCGGCGGCCTCGCGGCGGGCTGACTCCGCCGTGACCTGGACGACGGCGTTGAGCCGTGGGTTGACCGCGGCGATGCGGGCGAGATGCGCCTCCACCACCTCGACCGCACTGTAGCGCCGGCTGCGAATCGCCTCGGCCAGCTCGCCCGCCGAGGCGGCGGTGATGGCGTTCGCCTCGGTCCCACGTGCGGGCGACGCCGCGACGGCCGCAGCCGTCGCGATGCCGCCGAGCAGGGTGCGCCGGTCGATGGTGGGGGTGTCGTGCACGTGCGCCCTCCGCTCAGGTGTGAGGACCGAGGCATCTTCCGTGCCGACGAGGCCGGGAATGACAGGTGGTGCCGCGCATCCCCTCTCCCCGCATGCGGGGAGAGGCCCGCACGGACCTCGTCGTCCGTGCGGGGAGCGAAGGCGAAGCCGAAGCGGCGGTGAGGGGGAGGTGGCGGACGTGGCTCTTCCGGCCAAGCCCCCTCACCTTCGGCTACCGCCTCGCTTGGCCGACGACGAGGTCGGCAAAGCCCTCTCCTCGCACGCGGGGAGAGGGGGTGCACCTTAGTTTGGGTGATGCGTCGTCGGTGCCTTCCGTCAGTACCCCTTCTTCACCTGCGCGAGCGCCCCGGTGAGGCCGCGGGCGATGCGGGCGCGCTCGTCGGGCGAGGCGTCGCGGGCGACGACCACGTATTCCCGGCGCGAGACCAGGGTCAGGCGCTGCAGCCCATATTCCTCGTCCTCGACCTGGGTCAGCTTGGTCCAGAGCGGGTTGAAGCGCCATTGGTGGCGCTCGCCGCGGTGGCTGACGCGGGTGAGCAGGATCTCGAGCTGCGAGATCATCACCTCCTCGAAGGAGCGGCCGCGGCGGAAGCTGACCTTGAGCGCGGCGTAGATCGCCAGCATGTCGAGGCCGAAGAACCCGGCGATCGGCCAGAAGCCCATGCGCCAGCACCACACCGAGATCACCAGGGAGACGAGGCAGCAGCCGGTCATCACCACCTTGAAGCCGACGCGGCTCAGGGATTGGGCCGGCCGGATGGTGGCCGAGAAGACCGGCTGGTCGATGGTGTCGGGATCGAGGCCGTCCGGGTGGACGTGGAGGTTGCCGCTCGCCATGGGGCCAATATAACCCGACGATGCCAGCCAGGAAGCCGCCCGCCGTGAAGAAAGCCGCGATCGGGGCCACGCTCGCCCGACCGATCGTCGCACGCGCCACCCGCGCGCCCGAGCCCGTGGGGCCGGAGACCCTCGTCGAGATCTTCTCCCGCCTGCGGGCGGCCGACCCGGAGCCGCGGGCCGAGCTCGAATTCCTCAACCCCTACACGCTGCTCGTGGCGGTGGTGCTGTCGGCCCAGGCGACCGATGTCGGCGTGAACCGCGCGACCGGGCCGCTCTTCGCCGTCGCCGACAACCCGGAGGCGATGCTGGCGCTGGGCGAGGAGCAGGTGCGCGGGTTCATCCGCACGATCGGGCTGTTCAACACCAAGGCGAAGAACGTCGTCGCGCTCTCGCGCATCCTGGTGGAGCAGCACGGCGGCGCGGTGCCGCGCAGCCAGGCCGAGCTGCAGGTGCTGCCCGGCGTCGGCGCCAAGACCGCGAGCGTGGTGCTCAACGTCGCCTTCGGCGAGCCGCGCATCGCCGTCGACACCCACATCTTCCGCGTGGCCAACCGCATCCCCCTGGTGGTGGCCGCCACCACCGACAAGGTCCAGGCCGGGCTGGAGGCGCTGGTGCCGGAGCCCTTCCGGCTCAAAGCCCACCATTGGCTGATCCTGTTCGGGCGCTACGTCTGCAAGGCGCGCAAGCCCGACTGCCCGCGCTGCCCGATCGCCGACCTGTGCCGCTACCCGGACAAGACGGTGTGAGGGCGGCCCGCGGCTCTATCGTCCAGAGGGAGTGGGAACCCGCGCCTTTACCTTTCCTCTACCGTGATCGAACTTTCGCATCCGTGGGCGACGGCATCGAAGGAGTCGCTCGAAACGCCGACCGTCTCCCTGTCCCGAACGGGAGAAGGGACTGGCGCCCGCTTCGGTACCCGCGGAGCTCGACGAAACCGGCGGCCTTTCCGGGGAAGTGAAGAGCGCACGGCGCGTATCCCCCACCCGGCTAACGCGTTGTGCTGCCAACGCGCTTCGGGTAGTTTGCGGCACGGCCGCCGGAGTTCTGGAGTCATGACTTGTGCCCGCGGCCCGACCTCTCGCGAGGTCTGAACGCCGCGGAATCCGCGCACGTCACGTCGCCCAGGAGCCACGGCCCGATGGACTTCCTCAAACCACGGTACACGCCTATGAACCGCCGCCGTCGCATCTACGAGGGCAAGGCGAAGGTCCTCTACGAGGGTCCGGAGCCGGGAACGCTCATCCAGCACTTCAAGGACGACGCGACCGCCTTCAACGCGAAGAAGCACGAGATCATCGACGGCAAGGGCGTGCTGAACAATCGGATCTCGGAATTCGTCTTCCAGCACCTCAACGACATCGGCGTGCCGACCCATTTCATTCGCCGGCTCAACATGCGCGAGCAGCTGATCCGCGAAGTCGAGATCATCCCGCTCGAGGTGGTGGTGCGCAACGTCGCCGCCGGCTCGCTGGCGACGCGGCTGGGCCTCGAGGAAGGCACGCAGCTGCCGCGCTCGATCATCGAGTTCTATTACAAGAACGACGCGCTCAACGACCCGATGGTCTCCGAGGAGCACATCACCGCGTTCGGCTGGGCCACGCCCCAGGAGATCGACGACATCATGGCGCTGGCGATCCGCGTCAACGACTTCCTGTCTGGCCTGTTCCTCGGCGTCGGCATCCGCCTCGTCGACTTCAAGATCGAGACCGGCCGTCTGTGGGAAGGCGACATGATGCGCATCGTCGTCGCCGACGAGATCTCCCCGGATTCATGCCGCCTGTGGGACATCAAGTCCGCGGACAAGCTCGACAAGGACCGGTTCCGCAAGGACCTCGGGGGGCTGATCGAGGCCTACACCGAGGTCGCCAAGCGTCTCGGCATCATGTCGGAGAACGAGAAGGTCCAGACCGGCGGACCGCGCCTGGTCCAGTAGGCTGGTCGAACCATCCCGCGCGCAGCCGCGCGTGGGTCGAAAGGTTCGGGTCGAAGGCCGGATGATAATGGGGGTCCTGCGCCAGCAGCGGCCCCCATCGCATTTGAAATGCCGCGACCTCGCGGGCGTGGCGGCTTTCGGCCTCCTGCGAGCGCTTCCGGCTCGCCCCCTCGTGGTGATGCAGCACCGCGCCCGGCGCCACCAGCGTGCGATGGCCGGCCGCATTCAGGCGCAGGCATAGGTCGACGTCGTTGAAGTCCACCGGGAAGTGCTCGGCGTCGAAGCCGCCGACCGCGCGGAATTTCCGCGCCTCGACCACGAGGCACGCGGCGGTGACGGCCGAGACCGCGTGCGTCGCCTGGAGGCGCATCCCGTAGCCGGGGGCGTCGCCCGGAAAGTGCCGGTGCGCGTGGGTCGCCAGCCCGCCGGTGCCGAGCACGATGCCGCCGTGCTGGATCCGCCCCGCCCCGTCGAGCAGCTTGGCGCCGACCGCGCCGACCTCCGGCCGCAGCGCCTCGCGCACCATCCGCCCGAGCCAGCCCGGCGCGAAGGCCTCGACGTCGTTGTTGACGAAGGCGAGCACCGCGCCCTGCGCCAGGGCGGCGGCGGCGTTGTTCATGCCGGCGAAGTCGAAGGGGCCGGGGCAGTCGACGATGCGCACCCCCTCCCCTTCCAGGATGCGGAAATAGGCCCGCGTCTCGGGCGCGCCGCTGTCGTTGTCGGCGACCAGGATCTCGAGGTTCGGCCAACCGGTCTGCGTGCGCAGGCTTTCCAGGCAAGGCCGCAGCAGGTCGACCCGGTCGCGGGTCGGCACGATCACGCTGACGAGCGGGAGTGGGTCGGGCAGCGGATGCAGGACGACGACGATGCCGTCGGGTTCACGCGCGAGTTCCGTCTCGGCCCGCCCGGTGCGGTCGAGGTGGCGGCGGAGGATCGCGAGACGCCGATCCAGCGAATGCTCCTTCTGCGGACTCGATGTTTCCACCTCGCCGACCGGCCCCCTCTCCCGTCCGGGAGAGGGTTGGGGTGGGGGATGCGACCGCGCCGGAAAGACCTGGCCCCTCACCCTGTCCCTCTCCCGAACGGGAGAGGGGACCCGCGCCGGGCTTCGGCCACCGGCGCCGCCCACATCGGCCCCGATTTGAACCGACGCGATCCCCGGCAGGTGCCCGATCGCGCCGACGCCGTAGCGCTCGGCGATGCGCAGCACGGCCTCCAGCGCAGAGATCTCCGCATCCGCGCCGGCGATCTGCAAAAAGCTCGTTCGGCGCAGCGCCAGCACTGGGCCGAGCCAATCGACGGCCATCAGGTAGTCCGCATCGAAGGCCGGGCGCAGCAGCGGGAACACCGGCCCCCCGGGCGTCGGCTGGATCAGCGCGTCGCCGTAGAGCGCGTGCAGGCTGGGATCGGCGGCGAAGGCGTCGGCGAAGGTTCGGCGGGCGCCCGCGACGAGGGCATGGCCCGGCGCGGTGAGCACGTGCAGGTCGGGCTCGTCCGCCGCCTCGCGTTCGATCGGGAAGCGGTCGAGGATGGCGGCCGGCAGCGCCAGTTGGTGGTCGATCCCGACGAGGGCGGCGAGGCGCTGCCGAGCGCGCAGGCGCCGGCCGGTCAGCCGCGCCCAGAGGATGTCGAGGGCCCGCCGCGGGTGACGCGCCAGGGTGGCGACGATGCCGGGGGGGCTTACGCGCGCCATGGCTATTCCAGGTCCTCGCCGAAGGTCGTGAGCGACAGGCCTGGATGGTAGTACGGGTCGTGCCGGATCGCGTCGCGCCAGCGCTCGGCGAACCGGGCGGCCTCCTGTTCGAATCGGACGCGTTTAACCCCGACCGAAGGGCCGCGGCTCACCGATTCGAGATGGGCCAGGGTCGCTGCCGGCGTCCACATCGTCTTGCGTCCGGTGGCTCCGAGGCGGAGGCAGAAATCCACGTCGTTGAAGTCGACCGGGAACGCCTCCGCGTCGAAGCCGCCGACGGCGAGGTAGTTTTCCCGTGAAACAGCAAGGCACGCGGCGGTGACCGCCGAGACCTCGTGCGCGACGCGCAGGCGCCCGAGATGCCCTGTGGTGTCGCCCGGGCGCTTGCGCAGGATGTGCCCGGCCCGGCCGCCGAGCCCGACGACGACGCCGGCATGCTGCAGCGTGCCGTCGGCGTAGAGCAGCTTGGCCCCGACCGCACCGACTTTAGGCCGCAGCGCCTGCCTCACCATCGCGTCGAGCCAATCGGGGCGCAGCACCGCCACGTCGTTGTTGAGCAGGACGACGACCGACCCGGTCGCGGCGGCGACCCCGGCGTTGACCATCGCCGAGAAGTTGAACGGCGCGTCGTAGGCCACGATCGCGACCCGCGGGTCGCGCCGGAGCGCGTCGTAATGCGCGAGCACGGCCGGATCGGTCGAGCCGTTGTCGACGATCACGCATTCGATCGCGGGATAGGCGGTCTCGTGCAGCACGCCGCGGCAGACCCGTTCGATCAGGTCGAGCCGATCGCGCGACGGGATCACGATGCTGACGCGTGGCGCTGGATCGGGCAGCGGCCAGAGCAGGTCGACCACGCGATCGCGGATCATGGGCTCGGCGACAGCGGTCCGATGCTGGATGAGCAAATCGGCGCGCGCGGCCGCATCCGGGTCGGCGCCGACCGTCTCGGCCAGCACGCGCGGCAAGTGTGCCACGCCGGCCGCGGCCTGCCCGAGCATCAGGTCGAGGGCGAGGGGAAAGGTTTCCCTCGGCCCGACCGGACCATCCGGCAGCCGCGCGAGCAGGGCCGGCGCAGCGAGCCAGGGCCGGCCCTGGTAGCCGGTGACGCGCGCGAGGTCGGGGCTCCAATCGGGCTTCAGCCGCGGGGCGCCGCCGCGCAACTCGTCGGCATAGATCAAGTCGGCCTGCCCGATTTCAGTGGCGAGCAAGCCCAGCGCCTCCGATACGAGGCGGTCTCCGGCGCGGAGGAGGCAGTGGGAGGCGTCCCCGACGAGATCGCGAAGGCTGCGGTCGTCCCGCCACGGCGCGTGCGCGATTCGGGGGTCGTCGAGCGTGGCTTGGTGGGGGGCCTCATGCAGGACGACGGCGCGCCAGCCGGGATGGCTCTGCGTCCGCAGGCTACCGAGCGTCGCAGCGAGGCTTTTGGAATCCGCATCCGCCAGGACGAGCACGCGGATTGCCATTGGATCGCGGGTCCCCTCTCCCGTTCGGGTGAGGGACAGGGTGAGGGGCGTGACCTTTCCGGAAAGACCTGACCCCTCACCCCAACCCTCTCCCGAACGGGAGAGGGGGTCGGTCGCAGCCGCCGCGTTCCGTCGGTCCATGCCGCCACGGGGTTCGGGCAGCGGTGCGGCCCGCTCCGCCGCCCAATCCGGAAATCGCGCGCGCGGCGTCACCGCGCAGGTGCCGCGGAGGGTGTCGCGGTAGCGGCGTTCGTCGCCGCGCAGGCCTTCGTAGAGCGCGGAGATTCCGCGCAAGGGCTTGGTCGCCAGGGCCTGCAGGAACAGGCTCGCCGTGCTGCGGCGCCCGACGCGCTCCAGCACGAAGCCGGGTTCGGCGGCGAGGTGGATCTCGCACAGGTCGTCCGGCAGCAGACCGAGCCAGTGGGCGTAGGCCTGTGTGACGCCGGGCAGCACCACGTCCTCGACGCCCTCCGCTCGGACCAAGCGAAGCATCGGCCGGCGCGGGCGAGTCGTCGGCGGTTCGCGATAGGTGAGGACGATCCAGCCGCCGCCCGCCATCTCCGGCAGCACCAGGCGCCGGTCGAAGACCGGGTCGGCGGCCGGCACGAGGCGGAACGGGGTCGCGCCCCCGAGGCGGGCGGTCAGGCGCGGAACGGGCCGTGTCCCGGCTGCGGCCTCACTGCGCGGCGCCCGCCTCGACGGGGGCTTCGGACGTCGTCGCTTGAGACGGCGCCGCGGCCACCGGGGCGCGGCGGCGGGGTTTCGGCTTCGTCGGCGCTTTCGGGGCGCCGCCCAGGCCGACCACGATCTCGTAGTCGGCGCTCATCGCCGCGGGGACTGGGATGTCGTCCTCCACCATCGAGGTGAAGCCCTGCGCCTCGCCGGGGCCGACCACCACCGCGACGCGGCGGGTGCGCGTGGTGACGGTCTTGTCGTCGTGCTTGATCGCGATGGTGAAGGGCACGTCGAACCGGCCCGCCGCGCCGGAGGGACCGAGCAGGACGCGCGCCTCGACGCCGACCTTGACGGAGATCGACCCGTCCGCCCGCCGGGTGCATTCGCGGGCGACGCGCCCGAGGGAGACCTGGCTGCGGATGCCGGCCGCCGTGGCACCGGGCGGGTTGGTGAGCGCGGCGCCGCCCTCCGGCACGTCGACGGTCGGGCAATAGGCCGCCTCGAGTTCCTTGGGCTGCGACGGGGGCACGGTGGTGCCGCCGTACTTGAACAGGTTGGAGAAGACGTTGCCCTCCTCGGCGCCCGCCGGCGCCGCGCCGAGCGCCAGGACGAGCCCACAGAGGGCCACTCGTCCGATCCCCAAAGCCCCGATCATGTCGCGCCTCCCGATGGTCACTTCAGGCTGTCGAACCCGGCGGCGAAGCCCTTCATCGACAGTGGGATGCCGACGCCCTCTTCCGGCGTCTGGAACACGATGAAGGTCGCCTGCGTGCCGGCCTTGAACTGGCGCACGAGGCCCTCGTCCATCACCACCTCGGCGACACAGCCGGTGGTGAGGCAGCGCACGAAGCCGGCGCGGCCGACATCGGTCTGGTCGATCTTCAGCCCGAGCCCGGAGGGCAGCAGCACGCCGAGCGGCGCCACCACGCGGAGCAGGTAGCCGCGGTTGTCGGCGGTCTTCAGCACGATCACGACGAGGGTGAGGTTCGGCCGGTCCTCGGCGGCGAGGTACTGCACCATGGCGCATTGCTCGGCCTTGGCCCCGGCCGGCGTCTCGCAGCGCAGCTGCCAATCCTCGAAGGTCTTGCGCACCATCCCCTGCGCCTGAGCCGCCCCGCCCAGGCCGGCGAAGAATCCGGCGCCGAGCACGCCAGCGGCGAGGGCCGCGGATGCCAGGCCCAAGGCCGGGCGCCGGACGCGATCGAAACTCCTCCCGAAACTCCTGCGCAGCCGCACGGACGATCCCTTCACGAGCGTACCCCGAACCCCCCGCGGGCGGGGCCTTGCCGAAAACCCGGGTGTTCCGACCATGCGGGGGCCGGCGCTGTCAAGCGAGGCACACGCGCAGGCGCGGCATTCGAGGGAAGCCGACACTCGGTTCAGTCCGCGGAGCCGTCGAACACGCGGGACCCGGCCTTCCGCGGACCAAATGTTGCCGCAATGCGCTATCCCCCGAATGCGGCGCGGCCTAGATATCGCTGCGATGCATCACCACACGAGAGCCGGCGCCATGCGTGTCCTCGCCCTGACCGTCCTGCTGCTCGGCGCCTCCGGCGTCGCCGCGACGGCCGAGCCGCTTCCCATCGGCGAGACGACCTATGTCGAGCGCTCGCTCAACCACGACGGCCTGCTCACGGTGGAACACCCGCCGGTTGAGCGGAACCCCTACGGCCGCCGCAACGGCAACGCCGCCATCGCCGGCTTCTGCCGCGAGGGCGGCTTGGTCCGCCGCCGCGACGAATACGGCAACCCGATCATCGTCCGCCAGCGCGAGCTCTGCGACAGCGTCGCCCCCCGCACCCTGGCCCCCGGCGAGGTCGACCCGCGCCCGACCTGGCCGGCCGAACGCGTGTCCCGCGAGCGGGTGCTTCGCTCGAAGGGTTGAGGGGGCGCTGCCTTCGATACTGCGGCCGAGGGCGTCATGACTTCTCGCGACGCACCCCTCCCCTCTCTGCGCGGGAGGGAATGTTCCGCTCACGCCCTCATCCGTAACGATGCAGCGCCGTGCCGTTGCGCTTGAGCCAGGCTTCCGCCGCGTCGACCTCGGGGCAGAGCTGGCCCAGCAGGGTCCAGAACCGGGCCGAGTGGTTCATTTCGCGCAGGTGCGCCATCTCGTGGGCGACGAGGTAGTCGAGCACGAAGGGCGGCGCGAGGATCAGGCGCCAGGAGAAGTTGAGGGCGCCGCCCGCGGTGCAGGAGCCCCAGCGGCTGCGCGTGTCGCGCACGGTGATCCGCACCGGCCCCTGGCCGAGCTTGGCGGTGTAGTGCGTCACCGCGCGCGCGAGGTCGGCCCGCACTGCCTCGTCGAGGAAGGCCCGCACCCGGCGGGCGACGTGCTCGGGGCCGCACGAGACCGAGAGCGTGGGCTCGGCCCCTTCCTCGATGCGGGTGATCCCGCTGCGCGAGCCCCGCCGCACGATCCGGTGCGGCACGCCGCGCAAGGGCACCATCGCGCCTTCTGCGAGCGGCACCCGTTCGGGCACGCGGGCGAGGCGGGCGGCGATCCAGCCGCCGTGACTCACGGCGAAACGCTGCGCCGTGCTGATCGCGCTGCGGGCCGGCAGGGTGATCACCACCTCGCCGGTCGCGGCCGAGACGCGCAGCGTCAGGCGCCGCGCGGTCGGGCGTCGGCGTACCGCGATGCGGTAGGTCTCGCCCGCGTGGACGATGTCGAGATGGTCGGGATCGGGACGTCGCAGCAGCGCGAAGGGCATGACGACAGTCTAGCTCCGCCGCCCCCGCCCCTAAAGGGCGAAGGCCACAGATTCTTGCGGTCGTCCGCTCAGCTCGCGAGCCGCAGCGGCCGCTCGGCGGCGGGCAGCCCCTGCATCTCGCGCACGAAGGCGGCGATGCGGGGGGCGATGACCGTGCGGTAGCGCGAGCCGTTGAACACGCCGTAATGCCCGACGCCCGGCTGCAGGTGGTAGGCCTTGCGCTCGGCCGCCAAGTTCGGCGTCAGGTCGAGGGCGGCGAGCGTCTGGCCGACGCCGGAGATGTCGTCGTTCTCGCCTTCCACCGCGAGGATCGCGCAGTTTCGGATCGCCGTCAGGTCGACCGGGACGCCGTGGTGGCGCATCGTGCCCTTGGGCAGGTCGTGGTTCACGAACACCGTCTCGACGGTCTGGAGGTAGAACTCGGCCGTCAGGTCCATCACCGCCAGGTACTCGTCGTAGAACGCGCGGTGCTTTTCGGCCGAGTCGCCGTCGCCCTTCACGAGGTGGTCGAACATGTCGGAATGGGCGTCCCTGTGCCGGTCGAGGTTCATCGCCATGAACCCCGCCAGCTGCAGGAAGCCGGGATAGACCGCCCGGAACGCGCCCGGATGGATCGGCGGCACGTAGGAGATGGTGTTCGACTCGAACCACGCCTGCCCGCGCTCCTGCGCCATGCAGTTCACGGCGGTGGGCGAACGGCGGGTGTCGATCGGCCCGCCCATCAGGGTCATCGAGACCGGCACGCCGGGGTCGCCGGCCGCCTCCATCACCGCCACCGCGGCGAGCACCGGAACCGCCGGCTGGCACACGGCCATGACGTGGAGGTCCGGCCCGAGGGCGGCGAAGATCGCCTTGCAGTAGTCGATGTAGCTGTCGAGATCGAACCGCCCGGCGAGCAGCGGCACCATGCGCGCATCCGACCAGTCGGTGATGAAGACGTCGTGGTTCGGCAGCATCGCCTCGACGGTGCCGCGCAGCAGCGTGGCGTAGTGCCCCGACATCGGCGCCACCAAGAGGAGCTTGGGCTGCGGCTCGGCCGGCGGGTTGGCGAAGGCGCGCTCGAACGCAATCACCCGGCAGAACGGCCGCTCCCACACCACCCGCTCGGTCACCGGCACGGCGACGCCGTCGACGACCGTCTCGGACAACCCGAAGGCCGGCTTGCCGTAGCGGCGGGTGGCGCGCTCGAACATCTCGCACCCGGCCACCATCGAGCGGGCATAGGGGGAGTAGGAGAGCGGGTTGGCCGGGTTCTGCAGCCCGAACCACGCCATGTCGGCGGCCATGCGCGCCGGCGCCATCATGTACCGCATGCCCTCGAAGGCAGTGTAGGCGAGATCCATTCGAGCCATGGGAACGCTCCTTCACCCGGACGTCGACGTGGGGCGTCGCAGGCAACCACCTTACCACGGCGATGGTTCCGGGGAAGGCCGGCTGCGCAGACGTGCCGACGGTCGCGCGAGCGTGATGCGATCGGTGTCAGCGCGGGCGTGTTCGCTGTCGTCGCCCCGGCGGATCGACCGGCGCGCCCTCAGGCCCGCCCGGCGCTCACCGAGAGCATGGCCGGGTCGATGCCGTTGCCGCGCAGCGCCCGGTCGTACTTGCCGGCCAGATCCGCGTGGAAGATCAGGTCCGGGTCGGCCGGGCAGTTGAGCCAGCCGTTGGCCATGATCTCGCTCTCGAGCTGGCCCGCCTGCCAGCCGGCATAGCCCAGCGCCAGCACGGCGCTGGCCGGCCCGTCGCCGGCCGCGATCGCGCGCAGGATCTCGACGGTGGCGGTGAGGCAGATGCCGTCGTCGATGATCAGCGTCGACTGGTCGATGTGGAAGTCGTCGGTGTGGAGCACGAAGCCGCGCTTGCCCTCGACCGGGCCGCCCATCAGCACCGGCATGTGGCCGACCCGCTCGCGCAGGCGGATCGCGTCGGCCTCGCCCGCCACGTCGAGCTGCACCAGCAGGTCGGGCATCGACAGGTCGGTCACCGGCTTGTTGACGATGATGCCCATGGCGCCGTCGGCCGAGTGCGCGCAGACGTAGATGACGGATCGGGCGAAGCGCGCATCCGCCATCCCCGGCATCGCCACGAGGAACTGGCCGTCGAGGTAGGCGGGATCGCTGGAAGCGGGCGTCGGTGTCGAAGGCCTGGGCATCCCGGCATGCTACGCTCAGCCCCCCCGATGTCCAGCGGACAAAACGCCGTGCAGCCCCGGCCTCGCGGGCGCGCGGACGGCCGCGTCTCGCTCGACAGCCCCGGCGGGCCGCGCTAGGTCACCGGCCATCCGAAGCGGTGCCGTCCCGCGACGCGCCGGCGCCGTTCCGGGTCGCATCGCGACGGGGAACGGCACCAAGCTCTTCTCGTGACGTGCGTCCTTCGCCGAACCGGCGTCCCCTTCGGCGGACCGCACTTTAGTAAGGAACGTTCAGCCATGACGATTCAGGTCGGCGATCATCTGCCCCAGGCCACCTTCCGCATCACCGGCCCCGAGGGTCCCCTGGCCAAGACCACCGACGACGTGTTCAAGGGCCGCCGCGTCGTGCTGGTCGGCGTGCCGGGCGCCTTCACCCCGAGCTGCCACCGCAACCACCTGCCTGGCTTCGTCGCCAACAAGGATGCGCTCCTCGCCCGCGGCGTCGACGCCATCGCCGTCACCTCGGTCAACGACGTGTTCGTGCTCGAAGCGTGGTCGAAGGCCAGCGGCGCGGAAGGGCTCGAGTTCCTGGCCGACGGCAACGGCGACTTCGCCAAGGGCCTCGGTCTCGAGATGGACGGCAGCGGCTTCGGCCTCGGCCTCCGCTCCAAGCGCTACGCGATGCTGGTCGAAGACGGCGTGGTGCGCGTGCTCAACGTCGAGGAATCGCCCTCGAAGGCCGACACCTCGAGCGCTGAAGCGCTGCTCAAGGTGATCTGAACCCAAGGGTTCGGTCGGACGGGGGCGCGGCGGACCCGCGCCCTCGAATGGCCACCTTCCCGTTGCGAATTGCGGCCCGTCCAACCTCAGGGGCCGCATGTCCTTCCTGCACGAACTGCCGATCGCCGACCTGATCGCCTCCTACGGCTACGTCGCGATCTTCGTCATCATCACCCTGGAGAGCGCCGGCGTGCCGATGCCGGGCGAGACGGTGCTGATCTCTTCGGCGGTCTACGCCGGCACCACCGGCAACCTCAACATCGCGCTGATCATCGCCGCCGCCGCGGCCGCCGCGATCATCGGCGACAACCTCGGCTACTGGGTCGGCCGGCGCTGGGGCATGCCGCTGCTGCTGCGCTACGGCCGCCTGATCGCCCTCGACCACGGCCGACTCAAGCTCGGGCAGTACCTGTTCCGCGAGCATGGCGGGAAGATCGTCTTCTTCGGCCGCTTCACCGCGATGCTGCGGGCCTACGCGGCGCTGCTCGCCGGGGTGAACCGGCTCGACGCCCGCCGCTTCATGCTGTTCAACGGGCTCGGCGGCCTCACCTGGGCGACCGCCATGGGCCTCGGCTCGTACTATTGCGGCCGCTCGATCGAGACCATCGCCGGCCCCGTCGGGCTGGCGCTGCTGGCCGTGGTGATCTTCGGCGGCCTGGCCCTGTGGCTGTTCGTGCGCCGCCACGAGACGCGGCTGCTGGCCGAAGCGGAGCGCGCGATCCCCGGCCCCCTCGCCTGAGCGGCGGCGAGCCGTTCAGCGCCTGGTCTTGAACGGCGCCATCGCGGCCACCGCAAGGGCGTCGACGCGGTTGTTCAGCGGGTCGCTGGCGTGGCCCTTGACCCAGTGCCACTCGACCGCGTGCCGGGTGCGGGCCTCGTCGATGCGGCGCCACAGGTCCTCGTTCTTCACCGGCTTCTTGTCGGCGGTTCGCCAGCCGCGCGCCTTCCAGCCGTGGATCCAGGTGGTGACGCCCTGGCGCAGGTACTGCGAGTCGGTGAACACGTCGACGCGGCAGGGCCGCTTGAGCGCTTCCAGCGCCTCGATCGCGGCGAGCAGCTCCATGCGGTTGTTGGTGGTGTGCGCCTCGCCTCCCGAGATCTCGCGGCGCGTGTCGCCGTAGATCAGGATCGCGCCCCAGCCGCCGGGGCCGGGATTTCCGGAGCAGGCCCCGTCCGTGTAGATCTTCACTCGGGTGGGGGCCTCGTCGGTCGCCGCCTCGCTCATCGCGTCCACCCGTAGGCGGCGGCATCCCGGGCCTGCCGATGGAAGGTCAGGCGGCGATCGTACTCGCGCGGGTCCTTCGGCTGGACCAGGGCGCCCGGCGGCACGTTCAGCCAGTCGACCAGCCGGGTCAGCATGAAGCGGAGCGCCGCACCGCGGCACAGGATCGGCAGGGCCTCGACCTCCGCCGGCTCCAGCGGGCGCACCCCCTCGTAGCCGGCGATCAGCGCCGCGCCCATGTCGCGGTGGTAGGTGCCGTCAGGGGAGAAGCACCAGGCGTTGAGGCAGATCGCGAGGTCGTAGGCGAAGGCATCCGTGCAGGCGAAGTAGAAGTCGATCAGCCCCGACAGCCCGTCGCCGATGAAGAACACGTTGTCGGTGAACAGGTCCGCATGGATCACGCCGCCGGGCAGGTTCGCGGGCCACGCGGCCTCGAGCCAGGCGAGGTCGTCGCGGGTGCGCGCGGCGAGGCCGGCCGAGACCACGTCGGCCTGGCTCGCCGCCTGGTCGAAGAGCGGGCGCCAGGCTCCGACCGAAAGGCTGTTGTCGCGGCGCATCCCGAAGTCGGCGCCGGCGGAGTGGAGCCGCGCCAGCGCCTGGCCGAGCTCGGCGCAGTGATGCGCGGTCGGCGCCTTGACCGAGACCCCATCGAGGAAGCTGACGATCGCCGCCGGGCGGTCGCAGAGGGTGCCAAGCGCCGTGCCGTCGCGGTTGCGGATCGGCTGCGGGCAGGCGAGCCCGCGGGTCGCCAAGTGCTCCATCAGGTTGATGAAGAACGGCAGGTCGCCGGCCCGCACCCGCTTCTCGTACAGGGTGAGGATGTAGGCGCCGCCGGTGGTGTGCAGGAAGAAGTTGGTGTTCTCGACGCCTTCCGCGATCCCCTTGTAGGAGAGCAGCCCGCCGATCTCGTAGTCGGCGAGGAAGTCGGTCAAAGCCGCGTCGGATACCTCGGTGTAGACGGCCACGGCGCTTCTTTTCTGACGATCTTCAGGTCAATCGGCACACGACGATGTGTCCCGCCGGCCCAAGCCGGCGGGACGGGCGGATGATCGCACCCGCCACCCAAAGTCGCAAAAACCTACTCGGCGGCTTCGCTGCGCAGCTCGCGCGGCAGCGGGAAGACCATGTCCTCGACCACCGTCTGCACCGTGTCGACCGTCACCGTGTAGCGGGCGGCGAAGGCGTCGATGATCTCCTCCACCAGCACCTCGGGGGCCGAGGCGCCGGCGGTGAGGCCGAGCTTGGTGATGCCCTCGAAGGCCGGCCAGTCGATCTCCTCGGCGCGGAGAACGAGGCGAGTGATCGGGCAGCCGACGCGCTCGGCGACCTCGCGCAGGCGCTGCGAGTTCGAGGAGTTCGAGGAGCCGACGACGATCAGCGCGTCGACCAGCGGTGCGATCTGCTTCACCGCCTCCTGGCGGTTGGTGGTGGCGTAGCAGATGTCGTCCTTGTGCGGCCCGGTGATGGTCGGGAATTTTTGCTTCAAGGCCGCGACGATGTGGAGGGTGTCGTCCACCGAAAGCGTGGTCTGCGTCACCCAAGCGAGATTGTTGGGATTCTCGGGGGTCAGCGCCGCGATCTGCTCCAGGTCCTCGACCAGGGTGATCGAGCCCTTGGGCAGCTGGCCCATGGTGCCGACGACCTCCGGGTGGCCGGAATGGCCGACGAGGAGCACGTGGCGGCCGCGCTTGTGGTGGATCTCGGCCTCGCGGTGGACCTTGGTCACCAGCGGGCAGGTGGCGTCGATGGTGATCAGGCCGCGGTTGTCGGCGTTGGCCGGCACGGTCTTCGCGACGCCGTGCGCGGAAAAGATCACCGGCGCCTCGCCGTCGGGGACCTCGTCGAGCTCGCGCACGAACACCGCGCCTTTGCGCTTCAGGCTCTCGACCACGTACTTGTTGTGCACGATCTCGTGGCGGACGTAGACCGGCGGCCCGTAGATCGCGAGCGCGCGCTCGACCACGTCGATCGCCCGCACCACGCCGGCGCAGAAGCCGCGGGGGGCCGCGAGCAGGATCTCCAGCGGCGGCTTGACCGTTGCGGTGGCCCCGTCCGAGGCGGTGTCGAGATTCGTGATGGCGCTCATGATCCGGGATGTGGCGAGGGGAGACCCGCCCTGTCAACCGGGCGGCCGCGGCAAACCCACCGCGTGGTCGAACCGTATAGCACGTTTGCCGGCGCGGGTGACCCCCGCGGGCGACGGTTCGTCTGCGCGGGTTTTTCGGGCGGAGGTGAGCGCTAGCAGGAGCCGCCGACGTCACCTCTTCCCTTCCCCGGCAGTGGGGGAGGGAAGAGGTGGTGTCCTCGTCTGCACGATGCGTGAAGCTGGCAGCCCCTGAGAGAAGGCGCCACCGGTGCGCCCCGCGATCCGTCAGGGGGCGACGGTGAAGGTCGCCGACTTCGGCGGGATGCCGTCGCCGGAAACGGTGACCCGGTATCGGCCGGCCTGCCAGCCGTCCTTGAAGGTGACGGTGAAGCTGATCAGGTTCTTCGCGACGTCGTCGAGGACGACCTTGCTCTGGTAGAACGTGTCGTCCGCCTCGCCGCCCGCCGCCTTCAGCTTGGTCCAGTCCGCGACCAGGGTGGTGCCGGCCGGCACGCCGGACGGGGTGAACTGGAGCAGCACCGCCTCCTCGCCCGCCTTGAAGGTAGTCTTGGCCTCGCCGGCGTTCGAGGTTTTCAAGCGCAGGTCGACCACGTTCGCCTCGGGGCGGGCAAGGTCGAGGGCCTGCTCCTGGCCGGCGGGCGTCAGGCGCAGGCCCGTGAGCCGCCACATGTCGGCGTCGCGCACGGCCTTCACGAACACCTTGCCGTCTCCCTTCGGCCCGGTGGCGGTGAAAGTCAGGTCGGCGCTGCCGTCGCCCTTGCCGTCGTCGGTCTTGATCGAGCCGCCCGCGCTGCCGGCGGTGATCGGGGCGCCCAGGCGCTCGATCGCCTGCGGGCTGGCCTGCAGCCGCACTACCGCGAGCTTGTAGGGCTCGGACTCGTTCAGCAGGGTGCTGACGCCGAGGACGACGCCCAGGATCAGGAGGCCGAACAGGGCGAGCGAGCCGACCATCGCCACGACGCCCCAGATCGCCCATGTCCGCTGGACCCGCTGGAAATGCTCGACGCTGGTCCAGCGCCCGTTCCGCCACGCCCAGGCGCTGCCCTTCGCGCCGAGCACGAACGGCATCACGAAGCCGACGAACGGCGCGAACACCAGGAGCGCCAGGAAGGTGTTGTTGCCCAGGCCCCAGATCCAGTTGAGCAGGAAGGCGCCCCAGTTCCAGCGGTCGAGTTCCGGCGGGATCTCCCGCGGCAAGCCGAGTCCCGGGGCCGATCCGGGCAAAGGCGCGGCGGAACCGGGCGCGGGGGCAGCGGGGGGCAGGGTCGCGGTCGACATGGTCCAAGTCCGGGAGCTCGATCGAACGTGTCCGGCCCGCGCGCCCCGACGACCCGGGTGCGAGCTCAGGCCGCACCGTCCTGATAGCGGCCGATCGCGGGTCCCGCCCGGGGGAGGACTTGGCCCTCCGTCCCGCTTTCGTATCCGCGCGTCCCGAATCCCGGAATTCGAGACGCGCCCGGCGCCGTTCGGGCTCCCTATGCCCTCGTCTCAGGCGGCCCGCAGCGAGGCGAGCATGCGGCCCATCTCGGCGTCGAGGTGCTCGGACTGGCGCGACAGCTCGGTGGCCGAGATCAGCACCTGGGAGGCCGCCGCGCCGGTCTCGTCGGCCGCCGCCGCGAGTCCGCCGACGTTGGCCGTCACCGCCCCCGTCCCGGACGCCGCCTCGCTGACGTTGCGCACGATCTCCTGCGTCGCCGCGCCCTGCTCCTCCACCGCCGCAGCGATCGAGGCCGAAACCCCGGAGATCTCGCGGATCCGGCCGGCGATGGCGTCGATCGCCGCGACCGCCTGACGGGTCGAGGCCTGCATCCGCCCGATCTGGCCGCCGATCTCGTCGGTGGCCCGCGCCGTCTGCGCGGCGAGCTCCTTCACCTCCGTGGCCACCACCGCGAAGCCGCGGCCGGCTTCGCCCGCGCGCGCCGCCTCGATCGTGGCGTTCAGGGCCAGCAGGTTGGTCTGGCCGGCGATCGACGAGATCATCGCCACCACGTCGCCGATCCGGGACGCCGCCTCGCTCAGCTCCTGCACCACGGCCGCCGTCTGCGCGGCCTCGGCCACGGCACCCTGCGCCAGCGCCGACGAGCCGCCGACCTGCCGCCCGATCTCCAGCACCGACGCGCCGAGCTCCTCGGCGGCGGCCGCCACGGTGTTGACGTTGGAGGCCGCCTCCTCGGCGGCCATCGCCACCGTCGTCGACTGCGAGGCCGTCTGCGTCGCGGTCGCGGTCATGCTCTGCGCCGTCGCCTGCAGCTCGGTCGCCGCCGCGGTCACGGTGGCGACGATGCCGCCCACCGAGCGCTCGAAGGTGTCGGCCATCTGGCGCATCGCGTCCTTGCGCTGCGCCTCGGCGCCGGCCCGCGCCAGGGCGGTGTCGGCCTCCAGCGCGCGCATCCGCAGCAGCGCGTCCTTGAACACCTGCACCGCGTCGGCGACGCGACCCATCTCGGTGCGGGTGCCCTGGAGCGGGATCGCCACGCCGAGGTCGCCCTCGGCCAGGGCCTGCATCGGCCGCACGACGCGGTCGATCCCGCGCCCGACGCCGACGGTCAGCAGCACCGCCATCGCGACCGCGAGGACCAGAGCCGCCCCGAGGGCGGCCACGATCCAGAACCGGGTGCGCTCGACGGAGACCACGGCGGCGGCCTCCGCCCGCGCCGCGCCCTCGGCGTTGAGCGCGATGATCTTCTCCAGCGTGATCGAGGCCTTGCGGCGGGTCTCGATCCCCTTCGACTGGTACACCGCCAGCGCCTCGGCCTTCTCGCCGGCGCGCGAGTGGGCGAGGATCGGGGCCTCGGTCGCCGTGAAGGCGCGCCAGTCACTCACGAAGGCCTCGTACAGCGCCCGCTCCTCGGGGGAGGTGATGTTGCGCGCGTAGGTCGCGATCGCCGCGTCGATCGTCTGGTTGCGCTGGGCGATGTCGGCATCGATCGCGGCCAGCGCCTTCGGCTCGGTCGTCAGCATGTGGCGCAGCAGGCTGGTGGTGTAGCGGCCGGTCAGGGCATCGACGACGCCGGCATCCCGCACGCTCGGCAACCAGTTCGTCTGCACGTCCACCAGCAGCCCGTTGACGCTCGAGACGCCGACGAGGCCGAGCATGCCGAGCCCGAGCAGGAACGCGGTCAACGTCGCGAAGGCGGCGACGAGCTTGGCACGGATCGAGAGGATTTTCAGCGACACGACGGACTCCGGGAATATTGTCTTCAGCGGATCATGCTCCCCCGAACATTGCCCTCCTCAGGTCTAGGGGCGCAGCGTTAATGAATACAAAAGTTCAACCGCAAACTGCAGCTGCGCCGCATGGACGGGGTTTCGCGCAGCGCCCGCCCCTAAGGCCGCGCCGTCGCCCCCCCTCAAGGCCGCGCCGTGGGCCGGCCGGGTGACGAACGGCACGCGCAAAGCCCTCGCGCCTCCGCGCCGGCCGCGGTAAGGGCAGGACGTCTAGTCCAAGACTTCCGGTCCAAGACCTCTCGTCCAAGACCTCCCGTCCAAGACCTCCCGTCCAAGACCTCCCGTCCAAGACCTCCCGTCCAAGACCTCCCGTCCTCGCGATCAGGCACTTCATGGCGAGCCCGGCCGAACATGCGAGCTTCCTGCCGCCGGTGCTGACGTTCCTGTCGGCGGCGGTGATCGGCGTGCCGATCTTCCGGCTGCTGGGGCAGAGCGCGGTGCTCGGCTACCTCGTGGCCGGCGTTCTGATCGGCCCGTCCGGCCTGTCGCTGATCGCCGAGCCGGAGACGGCGGCGAGCGTCGCCGAGATTGGCGTGGTGCTGCTGCTGTTCATCGTCGGGCTGGAGCTGCACCTGTCGCAGCTCGTCTCGATGCGCCGCGACATCTTCGGGCTCGGCACGGCGCAGCTCGTCGTCTGCGCGATCGTGCTCGGAGGCCTCGGCGTACTGTTCGGCGCGGCGCCCAGCGCCAGCGGGATCATCGGCATCACGCTCGCGCTCTCGGCCACCGCGGTGGCGCTGCAGCTGCTGGAGGAGCGCGGCGACCTCAGCACCGCCTACGGCAGCCGCGCCTTCGCGGTGCTGCTGTTCCAGGACATCGCGGTCGTCGGCATCCTGGCGGTGATGCCGCTGCTGGCGTCCGCCGGCGGCGGCAGCGGCGCGCCCTGGCTCGGGGACGCCGCACTCTCCACGGGCAAGGCGCTGGCGGCGATCGTCGCCGTGGTGCTCGTCGGCCGCTACGGCCTGAACCGGTTCTTCCGCCTGCTCGCCGCGAGCGGCGCCCGCGAGGTGATGACGGCGGCCGCACTCCTGGTGGTGCTCGGCACCGCGCTGCTGATGCAGGAGGTCGGCCTGTCGATGGCGATGGGCGCGTTCCTGGCCGGCATCCTGCTCTCGGAATCGAACTTCCGCCACCAGCTCGAGGCCGACATCGAGCCGTTCCGCGGCATGCTGCTCGGCCTGTTCTTCATGAGCGTCGGCATGTCGATCGACGGGGAGCTGGTGCGCGCGGTCTGGCCGCTCCTGTTCGGGGCGACGCTGGCCGCGATCCTGGTCAAGGTCGCCCTCGTGGCCGGGCTGTTCCGCCTGTTCGGCTCGACCTGGCTCGACGCGGTGCGCGGCGCCGCGATCCTGGCGCCGGCCGGCGAGTTCGCCTTCGTGCTGCTGCCGCTCGCGGGCTCCCTGGGGCTCACCGACGCCACCGCGACGCGCTTCGCGGTGGCGCTGGCCGCGCTCACGATGCTGATCGGCCCGGTGGCGGCCAAGGGCCTCGACAAGGCCCTCGACGTCGTCCGCGCCCGCCGCGGCGGCGAGGCGCTGCCGGCGACGGACGTGGTCGAGAGCGCGGAGGCGCGCGTGCTGGTGATCGGCTTCGGCCGGTTCGGGCAGATCCTGACGCAGGTTCTGCTCGCCGAGGGCGTCGGCGTGACCGTGATCGACAAGGACGTGGAGCAGATCCGTTCGGCCTCGCGCTTCGGCTTCCGGATCTACTACGGCGACGGCACGCGCCTCGACGTGCTGCGCGCCGCCGGCATCGGCCGGGTCGACTTCGTCTGCCTGTGCCTCGACGACGCGGAGGCGAGCCTGAAGATCGTCGACATCGTCCACGAGGAGTTCGAGTCGGTGCGCACCTACGTCCGCGCCTACGACCGGATGCACGCCGTGGAGCTGATGAACCGCGACGTGGACTACGTCGTCCGCGAGACCGCCGAATCCGCCCTCGCCTTCGGCCGCGCCACCCTGGAGGGCCTCGGGCTGTCCTCCGCCGACGCCGCGGCGCGAGTCGAGGACGTCCGCAAGCGCGACGTCGCCCGCCTCGTGCTGCAGCAGGCCGGCGCGTTGCCCGAGGGCGGCGGCTGGATGCGCGGCATCGGCGTGGCCGAGATGAAGCCCGAGCCGCTCACCGCCCCGCAGCGCCCCGCCCGCGCGCTCAGCGCCGAGACCCGCGACATCATCGGCAACGACCGCCGCGAAGCCGCCGGCCGCATGCTCGACCGCCCGCCGACGGAGACCGCCGAGGCCCGGGCCGAGCGCGAGGCCGAAGCCGAGGCGCAGGCCGAGGCCGACGCCCGCGCGGAGGCGGAGGCTCAGGCCGAACGCGCGCTCCGGACCCCGGCGATGGAGGTTCAGAACGGTGAGCGGTGAGACCCTGGTCCCTCCCCCCTCCACGGGGGAAGCGGGCCCGCCGGCACCCGAATCCGGGCGCTTCGTCACCGGCTCGATCTTGCGCCACGTGGTGGTGATGAGCGCGACCGGCTCGATCGGGCTGATGGCGGTGTTCGTCGTCGACCTGTTATCGCTGCTCTACGTGTCGAAGCTCGGCGACACCAACCTCACCGCCGCGGTGGGCTTCGCCGCGATCGTCCAGTTCTTCGCCATCGCGATCAACATCGGGCTGATGATCGCCGCCGGCGCGCTGGTCAGCCGCGCGATCGGCGCTGGCGACGGCGCGGGCGCGCGGCGGATCGCGACCTCGGCGACGCTGCTCGGGATCGCGGCTTCCGCCCTCCTCGTCGCGCTCCTGCTGCCGCTCTCGGACCCACTGCTGCGGGCGATCGGGGCGGAGGGCGAGACGCTGCGGGTGGCCGAGCGCTTCCTCTGGATCGCCCTGCCCTCCAACGTGCTGATGGGCCCCGGCATGATGTTCTCGGGCCTGCTGCGGGCGGTGGGCGCGGCGCGCCAGGCGATGTTCGTGACGCTGGGCGGCGCACTGGTGACGGTGGGCCTCGATCCGCTGCTGATCTTCGGGGCCGGGCTCGGGGTCGACGGGGCGGCGATCACCACCTGCGTGGCGCGCGCCACCTTCGCACTCGTCGGCTGGCACGGGGTGCGGCAGCACCGGATGCTCGCCGCCCCGCGCCTCGCCGAGACGCTCGCCGACGCGCCGCTGGTGTTCAGGATCGCCTTGCCGGCGGTGCTCACCAACCTCGCGCCCTCGGTGGCCAGCGCCTTCCTCGCCCACGTGCTCGCCCGTTACGGCGCGGTGGCGGTGGCGGCCAACGTGGTGATCGACCGCCTGACGCCCGTGGCCTTCGGCGGCCTGTTCGCGCTGTCGGGCTCGATCGGGCCGATCCTCGGACAGAACTGGGGCGCCGGCCGCTTCGACCGGATGCGCGGCGTGCTTCGCGACGGGGCGCTGGTCACGTTCCTCTACAGCGCGATCGTCTGGGCGGCCCTGGTGCTCGCCCGCGGCCCCCTGATGCGGCTGTTCGAACTCGACGGGGTGGCCGCCGACCTGTTCGGGTTCTTCTGCTTCGTCAGCGGCGGGGTGTGGTTCTTCAACGGGCTGCTGTTCCTCGCCAACGCCTCGTTCAACAACCTCGGCTTCCCGTTCCGCTCGACCCTGCTCAACTGGGGCCGGGCGACCCTGGGCACGATGCCGCCGGCGCTCGCGGGCGCCGCGTTGTACGGCCCGCGCGGGGTCCTCGCCGGCGTCGGAATCGGCTCCCTCGCCTTCGGCGTGGCCGGCATCCTCATGGCCGTCCGCACCGTGAC
The DNA here is from genome assembly GCF_008039475.1 of Methylobacterium sp. WL12. Lineage (NCBI taxonomy): Bacteria > Pseudomonadati > Pseudomonadota > Alphaproteobacteria > Hyphomicrobiales > Methylobacteriaceae > Methylobacterium > Methylobacterium sp. WL12. The sequence continues at coordinate 24,494 of NZ_VRUW01000037.1, forward strand.
GCTGCTCGAGCGCGACGCCGTCGCGCCCGTGCGCGCGCCCGATCCCGAGGCGGCGATGGCCGCGGCGCCCGCGCAGGGCGGCGCGCTGGTCTAGTTTTCACGCGATCCGCGGTGGATGCGCGGCCCGATCGTCCCGCCCCGCGACCGGACCCCGCGCCGGCAACTGGTCAGCGGCGTCGATAAGGGTCTAGACTTCGTCCGCGCGGCCCGAAGTGGGATGTCGCGTGACGAACAGACCAAGGCCGTGCGCGATGTTCAACCCGCTCGACATGCTTCAGGCCCAAAACGGCGCCGGGATGCAGAATGTCGCGCAGCAGTTCGGCCTCACCCCCGAGCAGACGCGCAGGGCCATGGAGGCCCTGATGCCGGCCTTCGCGCTGGGGCTGCAGCGCAGCGCCATGCCCGACCCGACCGGCCTGTCGCAGATGTTCGGGATGGGCGGTGCACGGCCCGCCGCGAGCCCGGCCGAAAGCATGCTCGGGCAGATGTTCGGCTCGCCCGCCCTGACCCAGGCGATCCTGCAGCAGGCCTCGTCGGCGAGCGGCGTCGGCTCGCAGGTGCTGCGCCAGATGCTGCCGATGATGGCCGGCGCGGTGGTGGCGAGCATCGTCCACATGCTGCTGAACCAGCAGGCTCCGGAGGCCAAGGCGGCGCCCGCCCCGGCGCCCTCGCCCTTCGCGGTCGCACCGGGCTGGGCCGAGATGATGAAGGCCTTCGTGCCCGCCCAGGAGGCGACCAAACCGCAGCCGGCCAGACCTCAGCCGGCAAAGCCGCAGGCTGCCCGGGCCGCGCCGAAGCCGGAGGCCGACGCGACGCCCGGCATGTTCGAGCAGATGCTGAAGACCGGCGCCGAGGTCCAGGAGCAGAACGTGCGGGCGATGCAGGGGCTGTTCGAGGCGTTCTGGACCGAGGCCGATCCGGCCAGGGCGGGCGCAACGAAAGCCGGCGCCGACCCCAAGGCCCCGCACGCGCCCGAATCCCCGGACGCCTCGCACAGGCCGCGCAAGGGGCGGCCAGGCGCGCGTTGAGGCTGTCTCAGTTCTGGCTGACGGCGTTGCCGATGGTCGCGTAGACTTGGCCGACCTTGGACGCGTAGAGGCGTAGGCTGCCGATCATGGCGAGGAAGACGAATCCGGCGATCAGGGCGTACTCGATGCTCGTCGCACCGCGCACGTCGGCGGCGAAGCGGCGTATCGGAGAGGCGGCCTCGGCCCTCTCCGGCATTTCGACGACCGGCCCCGACATCGATGATCGCTTTCCTTCGCCGAACCGGCCTGAAACGATCCTAACCCACGCCACCTTGCCGATGTTTTAAACCCATCGCCGGCAACCGGCCTGAGCGAGATAAGATTTTAGGAATAAACGGCGATTTCCGCCGAGCGCGGAGCGTCCCCGAACGCCCTGCGGGTTCCGCTCTCTCACCAGCCCGTCATGTTCCTCCAGGTCGGCTCCCCCCATCACCGGACGCGTCGCGCGAAGCACCACGAGGCTCCCTCTCCCGTGCGGGAGAGGGTTGGGGTGAGGGGATGCTCTTGGATATCCGCCAAGCGCCGCACCGCGTCGTCAGGCGTCCCTGCCCGCTCAGCCGTGGCCGGCTTCCTTGCGCAGGGCGTCGATGCGCTTGGAGGCCTCGGCCTTGTCGAGGTCGGGATCGAACGCCTCGGGCTCCTTGGTCTCCTCGGACAGGGTCTTGAGGTAGGAGGCCTGCGCGCCGGTCATCGGCTCGCCGCCGGTGGTCCACTGATCGGGATCCTTGATCTGGTTCGACACGTCTTTCGGGTCGGTCTTGGGGTTCTCGTTCGAGGCGGACCGGGTGTCAGCCTTGGGGCTGGACTTCGCATTGGACTTGGCGGCGGCCTTGGTCATCGGGCACTCATGCGTTCTTGGAATGTTCCGTTAGAACGCAGCCCGGACCGCCACGGTTCCTCGCTGGCGGGAACCGCCTGGGGATAGGATGTCCGGCCCGCAGCTTTCCGCGCGAAGGCGTGTCGAGCGGGCGCATTTGATCGGCCGGGACCCATGCCGCGCATCATCGCGGTCGCCTCACGAAGCAACCCGAACGCCGTGCGAGCTGTCGTGTTCACACGTCTTCCACAAATGGCCCCGGACGGATCGGTGAGGCGCTGGCGCGGGTCCCCTCTCCCGAATGGGAGAGGGGACCCGCGCCTCACCGGCACGAGGGATGAAGCGCGGGTGGGACGAGACGAAAACGGCGGCCCCATCGGACCGCCGTGCCTTCCCACTCAAGCCGCTCGCGCGTTTCTTCCCCTCGGGCCGCTCGAGCTTCTTCCCCGCTCAAGCTGCTCGAGCTTGAGGCTGCACCTCGGCGAGGTAATCGTCCATCAGCGTCTGGGTGATGGCGCCGGGCACGAAGCGGTAGGGACCGATCTCGGACACCGGCGTGACCTCCGCGGCCGAGCCGGTGATGAAGCACTCCGAAAAATCGGCCATCTCCTCGGGACGGATGCGGCGCTCGGTCACCGCGATGCCGCGGCGGCGGGCCAGATCCATCACCGTCTGACGGGTGATGCCGTTGAGGAAGCGGTCGGCGGTGGGGGTGTGGATCGCCCCGTCGCGGATGAAGAACACGTTGGCGCCGGTGCACTCGGCGACATTGTCCTCGAAGTCGAGCATCAGCGCGTCGGCGTAGCCCTTGTTCTCGGCCCGGTGCTTGGAGATCGTGCAGATCATGTACAGGCCCGCCGCCTTCGAGGCGCAGGGGGCGGTGCGGGGATCGGGCCGGCGGTAGTCAGCGATGTCGAGGCGGATGCCCTTCATCTTGGTGGCGGCGTCGAAGTAGCTCGGCCATTCCCAAGCGGCGATCGCCAAGTGGATGGTGTTGCCCTGCGCCGAGACGCCCATCATCTCCGAGCCGCGCCACGCGACCGGGCGGAGGTAGGCGTCCTGGAGGCCGCTGACCTTCAGCACAGCCTCCTTGGCCGCGACGATCTCGGCGGCGGAATAGGGCACGGCGAAGTCGAGCAGCTCGGCGGAGCGGCGCAGGCGCTCGGCGTGGGCGAGGCTCTTGAAGATCACGCCGCCGTAGGCGCGCTCGCCCTCGAACACCGACGAGCCGTAATGCAGGCCGTGGCTCAGCACGTGGATCTTGGCGTCCCGCCACGGCACCATGGCGCCGTCGAACCAGATGGTGCCCTCGCGCTCGTCGAACGGGATCACGGACATGGGGGGTCTTCCTGGAAATCGTCGCGGCCCGTAGGCACGGGCACTTCGGCGGGGACGATGTCGGCGGGCCGCACCACGGCGGCTCGAGCGGGGTTGACGGGTATCAACCGGCCTGGAATATGTCAACGACACTGACGTATATCGCTTCGGCGTCGCCCCCTCCGACGCCGACCGTCCTTCCTGCCCTTCGCGCCGCAACGGGACACGGGCCGCACGTGACATCCCCCGCCCTCCGCGAACGCGACGAATCCGGCGCGCCGGCCGCCCGCGAGCACGACGCCGCCGCTGCGCCGGCCGCCTGCAGCAGCGACGACCTGATCGAGCTGCTGTTCTTCGCCTATCGCGACTTCGTCGGAGACCCGGACCGGATCCTGGCCGAGTACGGCTTCGGCCGGGCGCACCACCGGGTGCTGCACTTCGTCGACCGCTATCCCGGCCTGACCATCGCCGAGCTGCTCGACATCCTGCGCATCACCAAGCAGAGCCTGAACCGGGTGCTGAAGGACCTGATCGGCCAGGGCTACGTCGCCCAGCGCCCGGGCACGAGCGACCGGCGCCAGCGTCTGCTCACCTGCACCGAGAGCGGCCAGCGCCTGGCCGCCGACCTCACCCGCGTGCAGGCGCGGCGCCTGGCGCGGGCGCTGGCCTCGCCCGAGGACGCCGCCGCCCCCGAGAGCTTCCTGATGGCGATGATCGAACCCGACGAGCGCGCGGTCGTCCGCCGCCTGATGGCGCGTCGCGGCGGCGGGGCCGCCTGATGGCCGCCCACGCCCGCACCGAGCTCTCCGACGGCGCGCCGCACGTCCTCGTGGTCGACGACGACCGGCGCCTGCGCGAGCTGCTCGCCCGCTACCTCGCCGAGCAGGGGTTCCGGGTCACCGCCGCCGCCAGCGCCGCGGAGGCGCGGGCCAAGGCCCAGAGCCTGGTCTTCGACGCGATGGTGCTCGACGTGATGATGCCGGGCGAGGACGGCTTCGCCTACGCCCGCAGCGTGCGCGAGACCTCGCGCGTTCCGATCCTGATGCTCACCGCCCGCTCCAACCCGAACGACCGGGTGATGGGGCTGGAGATCGGCGCCGACGACTACCTGCCGAAACCGTTCGAGCCGCGGGAGCTGACGCTCCGGCTCACCAACATCATCAACCGGGCGTCCGGCCCCCGCCGCGACACCGGCACCGGCGACGTGGTGACGTTCGGGCCGTTCTCCTACCGGATCGAGCGCGGCGAGCTGAGGCGCGAGGACGAGATGATCCGCATCACCGAGCGCGAGCGCGAGATCCTGACGATCCTGGCCGGCGCGCACGGCGCCAACGTCGAGCGCGAGGCGCTGGCCGGCGCCGGGGGGCTGGCCGCCGAGCGCACCATCGACGTGCAGATCAACCGCCTGCGCCGCAAGACCGAGGTCGACCCGGCCAACCCGACCTTCCTGCAGACCGTGCGCGGCGTGGGCTATCGGCTCGCGGTGGATTGAGACGGATGCGCGCCCTCCCCCTCCGCGGGGGAGGGACGGACGACGAGCCGTCTAGATCTCGATCTCGGTCCCCACCTCGACCACCTGTCGCGTCGGCAGCCCGAAATGCGCGCCGGTTCGCTCGGCGTTGCGCTTCATGAAGGCGTAGAGGCCCTCGCGCCAGCTGTACATGCCGGGGTTGGTGGGCGAGGGGATGATCGCCTCGTGGCCGACGAAGTAGGTGATGTCCTCGATGAACTCCGCCGGCAGCAGGCCGCTGGCCACCGCGCATTGCAGCCCTTCCGGGATCGAGGCCGTCTGCATGAAGCCGTAATGCAGCACCACGCGCTCCATGCCGGGGGTGTATTGCGAGATCGCCTTGCGGATGCCCGAGGCCACGAGCGTCACCTGCGCACGCTGCGTGGCCGGCACGATCGGCTCCTCCTCGTAGATCACGGTGATCAGCAGGATGCGCTCGTGCAGGCAGCGGCTGCGCTCGACCAGGCGCCCGAGCGCCATCGGGATGCCCTCGCTCGCCGCCGACAGGAAGGCGGCGGTGCCGGGCAGCGTCACCGGAGGATGCGAGGCGAGGCGGGCGAGGAACGCGGACTCCTTCTGGCGCAGGGGCTCGCGCACCGCCTCCAGCACCCGGTTGCCCTTCATCCAGGTCAGCATCAGGAAGGCCACCGTGAAGGCGAGAACCAGCGGGAACCAGCCGCCCTCGAGCAGCTTCGTGCTGTTGGCCGCCAGGAACACGAGGTCGATGGCCAGGAAGAAGCCGTTGACCGCGAGCACCGCGGCCAGGCTGTAGCCCCAGCGCAGGGCGATCAGCGCGGCGAGCAGCGTGGTGATGCCCATCAGCGCCGAGACGGCGATGCCGTAGGCGCCGGCCAGCGCATCGGAGGAGCCGAACACGACGACGGCCACGAGGGTGGCGAGGGCGAGCAGCCAGTTCACCGCCGGCACGTAGATCTGCCCCCGCTCGTCCCGGTCGGTGTGGACCACCCGCATCGTCGGCATGAAGCCGAGCTGGATCGCCTGCTGCGTCAGCGAATACACGCCGGAGATCACCGCCTGCGAGGCGATGACCGTGGCCATGGTGGCCAGCGCCACGAGGGGATAGTGCGCCCAGTCCGGCGCGAGCCGGTAGAACGGGTTCTCGATGGCGTCCGGCTCGGCGATGAGCAGCGCGCCCTGCCCGCAATAGTGGATCAGCAGCGCCGGGAGCACGAGGCCGAACCAGGCGGTGCGGATCGCCGGGGCGCCGAAATGCCCGAGGTCGGCATACATCGCCTCCCCGCCGGTGACCGCGAGGAAGGCCGCGCCGAGCATCAGGAACGACACGTGCCAGCCGGCATGGAACAGGAAGTCCACCGCCCGCCAGGGGTTGGCCGCCGCCAGGATCTGCGGCGCCTGCCAGATCGCGGGGACCGCCAGCAGCACCAGCACCGTGAACCACACCAGCATCACCGGGCCGAACACCCGGCCGATCACCGTCACGCCCTTCCGCTGCACCAGGAACAGGCCGATCAGGATCAGGATCGTCAGCGGCAAGACGAAGGGCGTCAGCACCGGCGCGTCGACCTTCAGCCCCTCGATCGCCGACAGCACCGAGATCGCCGGGGTGATCGCGCCGTCGCCGTAGAGCAAGGCCGCGCCGATCAGCCCGACGACGAGCAGCAGCGCCTGCCAGGTGCCGGCCTTGGCGTGGCGGGCGCCGAGCAGCGCCAACATCGCGACGATGCCGCCCTCGCCGCGGTTGTCGGCGCGCAGGATCAGCACCGCGTATTTCAGCGAGACGATCAGGATCAGCGACCACAGGATCAGCGAGACCGCGCCGGTGGCCGCCGCCGCGACGGGCGCCCCGCCGGAGATGCCGGCCTTCACCGCCTCCTTGAAGGCGTAAAGCGGGCTGGTGCCGATGTCGCCGTAGACGACGCCGAGGGCCCCCAACGTCAGCGCCGGGCCGGCCGCGTGCCGCACGGCCCCGGGCTTTCGCGCGACGGGGGCGACCGGAAGGCCGTCTTTCTCCGCGAGGGGGACGGCTTGGCTCACGCGGGGTGCCCTCGGATCGAAGATCGCGCAGACGCTGCCCGCATCCGCATGCCCGTTCAAGGGGCCGGACCCGGCGAATCCGGAGGACCCACGGCGATTTGTTCCGATCGGAGGCGGACGGCGCCCGCGCTGCCGCTCGATCCGCGGCCGGCCGGCGCCGGCCGCGGGCGCAGGACCCTACTTCTTCATCGGGTCGGCCTTCATCGCGTCCTTGCTCTTCGCGTCCTTATGCATGGAGTCCTTGTGCCCGGACTCCTTGGCCATCGAATCCTTATGCATCGAATCCTTGGCCATGGAGTCCTTCTTCATCATCGCGTCCTTCGACATCGATTCGGCGGCGTGGACCGGTGCCGACAGAGCGAAGGCGGCGAGCAGCAGGGAGGCGGTGGCGGCGAGGCGGTGGCGCATGATCGGACATCCTTGAGGACGGGACACCGTCGTCCCGATGCAGCCCCTTCGACCGGGTTTCGCCACCGGTTACGCGGCGCGCGGCCGCCATGAGGCCGGCGATTTTCGCCGTTGTTCGCCCTCGGCGGAACCGCGTAACCGCGCGCCCGTCGCCGGCGAAAAGACCGGATGGGCGCGCGATCACCGCCCCGCATCACCCGATCCCGACGGAGACCGCCATGTCCCTGAAACCCGAACGGTCCGGCCGGAGCGGCGTCGCACTCGCTACGATCGCGGGCCTCGCCCTGATGGCCGGCGCGTTCTCGCTGCGCGGCCTCGCCCACGCGGAGGAGCCCGGCCGCCGCCTGCCCGAAGCGGCCGTGACCGCCAGGGAAGCCGGCCTGCGCACCGCGACGCTCGCCGGCGGCTGCTTCTGGGGCGTGCAGGGGGTGTTCCAGCACGTGCGCGGCGTGCGCCAAGCGGTGTCGGGCTATGCCGGCGGCGACGCGGCGGACGCCCGCTACAGCGCGGTCAGCACAGGCGGCACCGGCCATGCGGAGGCGGTGCGCGTCACCTACGATCCGGCGGTGATCCGCTACGACGAACTGCTACGGATCTTCTTCTCGGTGGCCCTCGACCCGACGCAGGTGAACCGCCAGGGTCCCGATTCCGGCCCGCAATACCGCTCGGCGATCTTCCCCGCCGACGCGGAGCAGGCGGCGGTGGCCAAGGCCTATATCGCCCAGCTCGACGCCGCCCACGCCTACGCAAGGCCGATCGCCACCCGGATCGAGCCCGGCGCGACCTTTTACCCGGCGGAGGGCTACCACCAGGACTTCATGGCGAGCCACCCGAACCACCCCTACATCGCCGCCAACGACGCCCCGAAGCTGCGCGACCTGCAGGCGCTGTTCCCCGAGCGCACCACGCCGGAGCCGACGCTGGTCGGCGGCCGCCCGCCGGCTTGAGCCCCGTCCTCCCGTCTCCCCTCATCCTGAGGTGCATGGGTAAGATGAAGACCCAAGCGCGGCCTCCGTCGATGGTGACGGAGCCGCCTCCTCATGGCTCGTCCGTGCAGCTACGGTCGGCTCGCGGAGGATATCGACATGAGCACCCTGACGGTCGGCATCGGCTCCATGGCGGATGCGAGGACCCGGTTTCTAGAGGCGACCGCCGGAGCCGTGGCGGGGCGCACCTCGGTAGCCGAGCCGGCGATCTACTTTGCCAGCTACGACGAGATGCACCGCGTCCTGGCGCCTGCCCGCCTAGCGATCGTCAAGGCGATGGCGGGCCAGGGGCCACTCGCCATCCGCGAAGTCGCCCGCCGCGTCGGCCGCGACGTCCAGGCCGTGCATCGGGACGTCGTGACGCTCTCGGACGCCGGAATCGTCGACCAGTCGGAGGCCGGCGTGACGTTCCCCCACGATCGCATCCATGTCGAGTTCGGCGTCGGCGCCGCCGCCTGAACAGCCGCGGGCGACAAACACCGCCCTTGTCCCCGCCCGGCGCCGTCCCCGCCCTTGTCCGCGCGTCCCGATCCACGCCAGGATCGCGCATCAGGGGCGCGGGGACGAAATCATGGCGGCGGCTTCGGGACCGGGAACCTCCAAACCCCTCGACGTGGTGCCGATCGAGGATGCGAGCCTCGGGGCGTTCTACCGGAGCATGAACCTCACCGAGCGGCGCACCTTCTGGGCCTGCGCCGCCGGCTGGGCGCTCGACGGCATGGACTTCATGATCTACCCGCTGGTGATCGGCACGATCATCAGCCTGTGGAAGGTCGACCCCGGCACGGCGGGGCTCGCCGCCACCGTCACGCTGCTGGCCTCGGCTTTGGGTGGGTGGATCGCCGGGTTCGTCGCCGACCGCATCGGCCGTGTGCTGACGCTGCAGATCACCATCCTGTGGTTCTCGTTCTTCTCGCTGGTCTGCGCCTTCGTGCAGAACTTCGAGCAACTGCTCGTCGCCCGCGCGCTGCTGGGCCTCGGCTTCGGCGGCGAGTGGGCGGCCGGCGCGGTGCTGATGGGCGAGACCATCCGGGCGCAGTATCGCGGCCGGGCGGTCGGCTCGGTCCAGTCCGGCTGGGCGATCGGCTGGGGCCTGGCGGTGCTGTCGCAGGCGGTGCTGTTCTCCTATCTGCCGCCCGAGAGCGCATGGCGCTGGATGTTCGTGATCGGCGCGTTCCCGGCGCTGCTGGTGTTCTACCTCCGCCGCTACGTCGAGGAGCCGAAGGTCGCCGCCGAGACCCGCGCCAAGGCGCGCGCGGCCGGGGAGCAGCCCAAGCTCTGGGAGATCTTCGCCGGCCCGCTCCTGCGCACGACGATCCTCGCCTCGCTCGCCGCGGCCGGCTGCCAGGGCGGCTACTACGCCATCACCACCTGGCTGCCGCGCTACCTCACCACCGAGCGCGGCCTGTCGATCGTCTCCTCCACCGGCTACCTCTCGGCGCTGATCGTCGGCTCGTTCGCCGGCTATCTCGTCGGCGCCTGGCTCGCCGACCGGCTCGGGCGGCGCCCGCTGTTCCTGATCTTCTCCGTCGGCGCGATCCTCGTCATCGTCGCCTACACCCAGCTGCCGCTCTCGAACGCGGTTTTGTGGGTTCTGGGCTTTCCGCTGGGCTTCTTCGCCTCCGGCTACTTCTCGGGGATGGGCGCCTTCCTCACCGAGCTCTACCCGACGCGGCTTCGCGGATCGGGCCAGGGCTTCTGCTACAATTTCGGCCGGGGCCTCGGCGCGCTGTTCCCGTACCTCGTGGGCGAGCTCTCCAAGTCGATCGGCCTCGCCTCGGCGATCGCGGTCTTCGCCGCCGGCGCCTACGGCGTGTTCTTCCTGGCCGCCTTCGCCCTGCCGGAGACGCGGGGCAAGGTGCTGCACGTGGACGGTTAAGGGGCGAAGAAGCCCTTGCATCCCCGCCCCCTCTGCTGGGGCGGGAAGACGCGTCGAGCCCGGACGAGAGGACGCCATGACCCCGATCCGCGATTGCCCCGCCCCCGATCCGACCCCATCCGGGCCGACGCGCTACGCCGTGCCGGCGGGCGCGGTCGACACCCACGCCCACGTCATCGGCCGGCCGCCGGCCTATCCGTTCGTGGAGAACCGCAGCTACACCCCGCCGGCCGCGCCCGCGGCGGCCTACCGCGCGATGCTCGACGCCACCGGCATGGCGCACGGCGTGCTGGTCCAGGTCAGCGTCCACGGCACCGACAACCGGCTGCTGCTCGAAACCCTGGCGACCGACCCCGCGCGCCTGCGCGGCGTCGCCGTGATCCCCCTCGGACTGCCCGAGCGCGAACTCGCGGCGATGAAGGCGGCGGGCGTGGTGGGCTTGCGCCTCAACGTGCTCTACGGCGGCGGCATCGATTTCGATCAAGTCGAGGCCTACGGCGCGCTCGCCCGCGAGATGGGCTGGCACCTGCAGTTCCTGATCGACGCGCGCAGCCTGCCGCCGCTCGCCGCACGGCTCTCGCGGCTGCCGGTGCCGTTCGTCGTCGATCACATGGGCCACATGCCGACCTCGGCGGGCCTCTCGGACGAAGGCTTCTCCACCCTCGTGGCGCTGGTGCGCGACGGCGCCTTCGTGAAGCTGTCGGGCGCGTTCCGCACCTCGGTCGCGGGCGCGCCCTACGCCGACACCATCCCCTTCGCCCGCGCGCTCAACGACGCCGCGCCGGAGCGCTGCCTGTGGGGCTCGGACTGGCCGCACGTCGCCGCCTGGGACGGGCCGCCGAAGCTCTCGACGCTCCTCGACCTGATGGCCGACTGGGTGCCGGACGAAGGGCGGCGCCAGAAGCTCTTCGTCGAGAACCCGCGCGCGCTCTACGGTTTCGGTTAGGCTTGGGGCTTCAGCTAGGTTTGAGGCTTCAGGTAGCTGCGGCCGTCGAGGTAGGCCTTGCGCCAGCGCTGGATCGCCACCCGCTCGAACAGGCCGGCCTTTGCGAACGGGTCCTCGGCGATGAAGGCTTCCGCTTCCGCCCGGGTTTCCACGTCGACGACGTAGAGGCCGCCGCCCGCATCCGACCCGTCGTCGGCGAGCTTGGCGCCGCAGGCGAGCAGCAACGCGGCCTGGGCTTCCAGGAAGGCGAGGTGCTCGGCGCGGGCCTCGCGGCGCAGGTGCTGGTGGCCGGGCTTGTCGAAGGTCTCGATGATGAACGGCATGGCGGCTCCGGGCGCGCGGCTGATGTTTCCGATGCGCCAGGTGTAACGCGGCGCAGGGCGCGCGGCGCCGGCGGGCCCTGACACCGGGCAAGCGTTCTCACTGGTTCGACCCGGCCGGGCGCGATCGGCGAGCGGGACGCAACTATAAGAAGAACGCCGACCCGCCGCGCGCCGCCGTTCTCCTGGCGGATTGCGCGCACGGCACCGGCCTGCCTCCGGACGCGGGACGACCCGCCAACCGGGGGAGGCCGCACCACCGCGTGCGCGCATGGGCACGCGGAGCGGCCTCGCGCCGCCAGCCCTCGGGAGGACCCTCCGTGACACGCATCATCCCGGCCTCCGCGCTCGCCGCCGCGCTGCTCGCAGATGGCCTCGCGGCCACCCCGGCCCGCGCGCAATACGCCGACGGCGGCATCAAGATCGGCGTGCTGACCGACATGTCCGGCGGCTACTCGGACCTCGCCGGCAAGGGCTCGGTGACGGCGGCGCAGCTGGCGATCGAGGATTTCGGCAAGACCGTCGGCGGCCGCAAGGTCGAGCTGATCGTCGCCGACCACCAGAACAAGGCCGACATCGCCTCCACCATCGCCCGCCGCTGGTTCGACACGGAAGGGGTGGACGCGATCTTCGACACGAACTCGTCGGTGGCGGGGCTCGCGGTGCGCGAGGTGGCCCGCGCCAAGGGCAAGGTCGACGTCAATTCCGGCGCCGGCTCGATGGCGCTCACCAACGCCGCCTGCTCGCCCACCGGGGCGCACTGGTCCTGGGATACGCACGCGCTGGCAGCCGGCACCGCCGCGGCGCTCGCGGACGACCCGAAGAACACCTGGTTCTTCATCACCGCCGACTACACGTTCGGGCACGACCTCGAGGCCCAGGTCACCCGCGTCGTGAAGGCGAAGGGCGGCACCGTGTTCGGCTCGGTCAAGCACCCGTTCCCGAACGCCGACTTCTCGTCCTACCTGATCCAGGCGCAGGCCTCGGGCGCCCGGATCATCGGCATGGCCAACGCCGGCGCCGACACGATCAACACCATCAAGCAGGCCGCCGAGTTCGGCATCGCGGAGGGCGGCCAGTCGCTCGGCGGGCTCAACATCTTCCTCACCGACGTCAACTCGGTCGGCCTGAAGGCGGCGCAGGGCATGATCCTGACGACGGGCTTCTACTGGGACCTCGACGACCGCACCCGCGCGCTGGCCCAGCGCTTCGGCGCGCGCATGGGCGGCCGGATGCCGACCATGGTCCAGGCCGGCGACTACTCGGCGGTGCTGCACTACCTCAAGGCGGCCGAGGCGGCGGGCACCGACGACGGCCTCGCGGTGATGGCCAAGATGCGCGAGCTGCCGATCGAGGACGCCTTCGCCCGCAACGCCAAACTGCGCCCCGACGGCCGCATGGTGCACGACATGTATCTGGCGCGGGTGAAGACGCCGGCCGAGTCGAAGGGCCCGTGGGATTTCTACACGATCCTCAAGACCATCCCCGGCGACGAGGCCTTCCAGCCGCTGGCGCAGAGCACCTGCAAGCTGGTGACGAACCCGTAGGCGGACGGGTAGCCCGCGCGTCCCTCACCTCCCCGTCGTCCCGCGCCTGCCTTCCGCGACCCGGGAGGCGGGGAAGGGTGCCGTCGCGCGTCGGACCAAGGCCGGCTCAGATCGCCGACGGATGCCGGGCCAGCGGCGTCACCGCCACGCTCATGAACGGGAAGAGTGGCAGGCTGGAGAGGATGGCGTGGAGCTCGTCGTGGTCGGCCACGTCGAACACGCTGATGTTGGCGTACTGCCCGGCGATGCGCCAGAGATGCACCCACCGGCCCGATTCCTGAAGCGCCTGCGCCTGCGCCTTCTCCTCGGCCTTCAACCGGTCGAACTCGGCCGGCGGCAGGTGCGTGGGCGGATGCACCTCCATCCTGACGTGATACAGCATCGCTTCCTCCCCGCTCCCTCGTCGCCAGCCCGGCCGCGCCATCATAGCGCCGCCGCATCACGGTTGCGCGCGGATCGGCTCCCCGGGGTGTGCTAACCCGCGATCCGAGCAAGGAAGAGGCACCCGCCGAAGCCCCGCGCGCAAAGCGCGTTGCCGAAGCATCCATCGACGGATCATTTGCAGTCATTGACCGACGGGCGTGCCCATGGCCGTGATGACGATCCGCAACATCGACGACGCGCTCAAGGCACGCCTCCGCGTCCGCGCCGCGATGCACGGCCGATCGATGGAAGACGAGGCGCGCGACATCCTGCGCTCTGCCCTTTCCAGCGAAGTTCCCCGCCCCCGCGATCTCGGCCGGGCGATTCATGAGCGCTTCGCGGCGCTCGGCGGCGTCGACCTGCCGGACGTGCCACGCGAACCCGGCCGGGAGCCGCCGGACTTCGAGGCGTGATCGTCCTCGACACCAACGTCCTCTCCGAGTTGATGCGGCCCAGCCCCGAGCCGAAGGTCCTGGCCTGGTTCGCGCTGCGACCGATCGCGGGCTTGTTCACCACGCCCCTGACGCAGGCTGAAATCTTCTACGGCCTCGTCCTCCTCCCGGAGGGTCGGCGGCGCGATGGGTTGATGGCGGCGGCACGAACGATCTTCGAGGTCGAGATGGCGGGACGGGTCTTGCCCTTCGACGGCGATGCCGCTGCGGCCTATCCCGAGATCGCCATCGGGCGGCGCAAGGCCGGCCAGCCGATCGGTCCGATCGATGGCCAGATCGCGGCGATCGCTCGGTCGCGCGGCTCGCGGCTCGCGACGCGCAACGTTCGGGACTTCACCGGCTGCGGGATCACCGTCATCGATCCCTGGACGGTCGCCTGACGGAAGCGTCGCGTTTCTCACTGACGCGCTGGTCATCGCCTCGGCCGCGCAGCCGCCGCGCGTCGCATGTCGGGCGTGGGGCGCCTGCATCAAAAGCACTTGTTGCGGCGCGCAAAACCGGGTCCCCTGCCGGCGAGCCCAGGGATCCGAGCCCCCGCGCATCCCGCCCCCCACCGAGGAGCCATCCATGTCCGACCTGAACGCACCGACGGATGCGCCTGCGCGGAAGAACGCGCCCGCGTTGGAGGCGTTCTGGATGCCGTTCACCGCCAACCGCCAGTTCAAGGCGGCGCCGCGGATGTTCGTGGCGGCCGACGGCATGCACTACACCACCGACGACGGCCGGCAGGTGCTCGACGGGACGGCGGGTCTGTGGTGCTGCAACGCCGGGCACGGGCGGCGCGGGATCGCGAGCGCCGTCGAGCGCCAGCTCGCGACGATGGACTTCGCCCCGACCTTCCAGATGGGGCACCCGATCGCGTTCGAATTCGCCGAACGCCTGGCCGAGATCGCCCCCGGGCCGAGAGGAAAGAAGCTCGACCGGGTGTTCTTCACCGGCTCGGGCTCGGAATCGGTCGACACCGCGCTCAAGATCGCGCTGGCCTACCAGCGGGCCGTCGGACAGGGCACCCGCACCCGGCTGATCGGGCGCGAGCGCGGCTATCACGGCGTCGGCTTCGGCGGCATCTCGGTCGGCGGCATCGTCTCGAACCGGCGGGCCTTCCCGACGCTGCCCGGCGCCGACCACCTGCGCCACACCCACGATCCGGCGAAGAACGCCTTCACCAAGGGCCAGCCCGAGCACGGGGCCGAGCTCGCCGACGACCTCGAGCGCCTCGTCGCGCTTCACGGCGCCGAGACCATCGCGGCCTGCATCGTCGAGCCGGTGGCGGGCTCCACCGGCGTGCTGGTGCCGCCGAAGGGCTACCTCGAGCGCCTGCGCGCGATTTGCGACGCCCACGGCATCCTGCTGATCTTCGACGAGGTGATCTCCGGCTTCGGGCGGCTCGGCGCGCCCTTCGCCGCCGACTTCTTCGGGGTGACGCCGGACCTCGTCTGCACCGCCAAGGGGCTGACCAACGGCACCATCCCGATGGGCGCGGTCTTCGCCGGCCGCCACGTCCACGACGCCCTGATGGACGGCCCGGACGGGATCGAGCTGTTCCACGGCTACACCTATTCCGGCCACCCGGTGGCCTGCGCGGCGGGGCTCGCGACGCTGGACATCTACCGCGACGAGGGCCTGCTCACCCGCGCGGCCGAACTCGCCGACGACTGGGCCTCGGCGATGCACGACCTGCGCGGGCGCAACCGCGTGATCGACATCCGCACCATCGGCCTGATCGCCGGCATCGAGCTGGAACCGCGCCCCGGCGCGCCCGGCAAGCGCGCCTACGACGTGTTCGTGGATTGCTTCGCGCGCGGCCTGCTGATCCGCGTCACCGGCGACATCGTCGCGCTCTCGCCGCCGCTGATCCTGGAGAACGGCCAGATCGACGAGATCGCCGGCATCCTGGGGGATGCGATCGACCGGGTGGTTTGAAGGGGGGACGGAGCGCGTCTTCGCCCTTCGCTGCAACGCAACGCACGCCCGCTGGTTGAACCCGCGAAACGAGGGCCGCGGGCCCTCGGCAGCGAGGATCATGCATGACGGGTTCGGTTCTGATCGTGGGCGCCAGCGGCATCGTCGGAAGCGCGGCCGCCGAACGGTTCTCCGCCGAGGGCTGGGAGGTGGCGGGGCTGGCACGCAAGCCCGTGGCGCAGGACGGCGTCACGCCGGTCTCGGCCGACCTGCAGGACCCCGCCTCCCTCGAGCGGGCGCTCTCCGGCCTGGCGCCGAGCCATGTGGTGCTCGCCACCTGGATGCGCCGCGACACCGAGGCCGAGATGATCCGCGTCAACGGCGCGATGGTGGAAAACCTGCTCGCCGCGCTCCGCCCGGCGGGCTCGCTCCGGCACGTGGCCCTGGTCACCGGCCTGAAGCACTATCTCGGGCCGTTCGAGGCCTACGGGAAGGGCGCCGTGCCGCAGACCCCGTTCCGCGAGGAGCAGGGCCGGCTCGACGTGGAGAACTTCTACTACGCGCAGGAGGATGCGGTGTTCTCGGCGGCCGCCCGCGACGGCTTCGCCTGGAGCGTCCACCGCCCGCACACGATCATCGGCAAGGCGGTCGGCAACGCCATGAACATGGGCACGACGCTCGCCGCCTACGCCACGCTCTGCCGCGAGACCGGCCGCCCGTTCCGCTTCCCCGGCTCGGGGATGCAGTGGAACGGCCTGACCGACATGACCGACGCGCGGCTGCTCGCCCGCCACCTGCTCTGGGCCTCGACCAGCGCGCGCGCGGCCAACGAGGACTTCAACGTCGTCGACGGCGACGTCTTCCGATGGAGCTGGATGTGGGGCCGGATCGCGGAATGGTTCGGGATCGCGGACGAGCCGTTCGACGGCACCGTGCGGCCGCTCGAGACGCAGATGGCCGAGGACGGCCCCGTCTGGGCCGAGATCGCGGCCCGCCACGGCCTCGCCGAGCCCGACCTCGCGAAGCTCGCCTCGCCCTGGCACACCGACGCCGACCTCGGCCGGCCGATCGAGGTGGTCACCGACATGAGCAAGAGCCGCCGGTTCGGGTTCCTGGACTACCAGCCCACCGACGACGCGTTCTTCGACCTGTTCGCCCGCCTGCGGGCCGACCGGCTGATCCCGTAAGACGCTGGCTGTGAGAGCACGCGCCACGTCGGCGGGGCGCGACCAGCCCGTCGACGTGGCCGCCAAGACGAGACTAAGAATACTTGAACGAATGAGGGATTATTACCCAATTAAGTGTAGTGGCGCCGTTATAGGGCAATCTTAATCGTGATCGGCAATCTAGGATCCGACGTTTCAAGGATTCCGCGATGTTGGCCCATGTCACGATTCGAACGCGCCTGATCGGCGCAGTGCTGGTGCTGTTCGCCCTCACGGCGGGGTTGGGCGGCTTCTGCTTTTCGCGCATCCACGCCCTCAGCGCGGTCACCGACGACCTCGGCGGCAACGCACTGCCGTCGACGCGCACCCTCGGGCGGCTCGCCACGAACTTCGAGACCCTGCGCAGCCGGCAGCTCGCCTACCTGCTGTCGAGCGAGGAGCGCCGGCCGCAATCCCTGCCGCGGCTGCGCGTCAGCATGGCCGACATCGAGGCCGACATCGCCGCCTATGCCGGCCTCGTCAGCGACGGCGAGGGTGCGCTGTGGGACGCGGTGAAGGCGACGGTGCCGGCCTACTCGGCCATGGGAGAAGAATTCATCCGCCGCCTCGACGCCGGCGACGCGAAGGGCGCCACCGCCTACGTGCTCGACGGGATGCTGCCGGCGCTCAACGCCGCCCGCGCCGCCCTGAAGGCCGACCTCGCCTTCAACGAGGCCGCCGGCAAGACCAGCGCCGCCGTCGCGCAGGCGTTGGGCGAGCGCGCCCGCCTCGCCATCGCCGTCGTCCTAGCCCTCGTCGCGGCGACCACCGTCGCGGTCGGCTGGATGTCAGTCTCCACGATCTCCGCGCCGGTCCGGCGGATGGCGCGGGTGATGGACGTGGTGGTGGCCGGCGACACCACGGTATTGGTGCCGCATACCGGCGAGCGCAGCGAGCTCGGCGCGATGGCGTCGGCGGTCCAGGTGTTCAAGGAGAACCTGATCCGCACGCGCAAGCTCGAGGCGGAGACGGCGGACGCGCGGCTGGCGGCGGAGGCGCAGCGCAAGGCCGGGATGCGCCAGATGGCCGACGACTTCGAGGCGGCGGTGGGCGGCATCGTCGGGATGGTCTCGTCCTCGGCGACCGAACTGCAGGCCACCGCCCGGACCCTGACCGCGACCGCCGCCGAGACCGCGGGCCAGTCCACCACGGTGGCGGCGGCCGCCGAGGAGGCCGGCACCAACGTCACCACGGTGGCGGCGGCCGCCGAAGAACTCGGCGCGTCGGTGCTGGAGATCGGGCGCCAGGTCGGCGGCTCGGCCGCCCTCGCCCACGCGGCGGTGCACGAGGCCGACCAGACCGGCGCCCTGGTGCAGGCGCTGAGCGCTGCGGTCTCGCGCATCGGCGACGTGGTCGGGCTGATCTCGAACATCGCCGGGCAGACCAACCTTCTGGCGCTCAACGCCACCATCGAGGCGGCGCGCGCAGGCGCCGCCGGCAAGGGCTTCGCCGTGGTGGCGGCGGAGGTGAAGGCGCTGGCCGAGCAGACGGCCAAGGCTACGAGCGAGATCTCGGGCCAGATCGCGCAGATCCAGACCTCGACCGGTCAGGCGGTCGCCTCGATCGGGGGGATGACCGGGCGCATCCGCCAGATCAGCGACGTGGCGACCTCGATCGCGGCGGCGGTGGAGCAGCAGGGCGCGGCGACGCAGGAGATCGTGCGCAACGTCGGCCAGGCGGCTTTGGGCACGGCGGAGGTGACCGGCAACATCGCCGGCGTGGCGGGCGCGGCCGAGGAGACCGGCGCGGCGGCGAGCCAGGTACTGGGTGCGGCCTCCGAGCTCTCGCGCCAGTCCGAGCACCTCGCGGCGGAAGTCGATCGCTTCCTCGCCACCGTCCGCGCCGCCTGACCCGATCCTCCCCGTCATCCCGGGGCTGCGCAGCAGAGCCCGGGATCCAGAGCCGCCGACGGCGCAATCAGGAGAACGACCTGCGGTTCTGGATCCCGGGCTCGCCTCTGGCGCCCCGGGATGACGGCGAGGGTGTGAAAACGCGGGTTTTTGCGATCCGCGCCTTGCTTCGAACGAAGCCTCAGCCGCCCGCCTCAAGACGTTCCGTCCCACACCATTCGGCAACGAACAGCGCCATCGCCGTGGTGATGCGCTGGACGGAGCGCAGGCTGACGCGCTCGTCGAAACCGTGGATGTTCTCGCTGGCCGGGCCGTAGCAGAGCGCCGGCACCTGCTCGTAGAGGGCGTGCACCCGCGTATCGAGGTAGCAGGGCGCCATGATGCCGGTCAGCTCCGCTCCGGTCGCGCGGCGGTGGGCGGCGGCGAGCACGCCCTCCGCCTCCGAGCCCGGCTCCAGCACGTAGCCCTCGGCGAAGAACCCGTCGAAGGTGACCCGCGGCGGGGCGTCGGCGAGGAAAGGGTCGGCGCGGGCGAAGGCGGCGACCGCCGCCTCGACCTCGGCGGCCGCGTCCGCCGCGCGCGTGCCGGGATAGAGCGCGATCCGGCAGCCGACGCGGCACCAGGCCGGCACCGACGAGTTCCAGTCGCCGCCCTCGATCCGGCCGACGTTGAGGTTGATCGGGTGCGCCACGTCCGAAAAGTGCGGCCGGCCGGCCCGGTCGGCGTTCCAGCGCCCCTCGAGTTCGCGCAACGCGCCGATCACCCGGTACGTCGCGTCGATGGCGTTGGCGCCCGCGCCCATCGCGCGGACATGCACCGGCCGCCCGCGCACCTCGACCGTGAACCACAGCACGCCGGTGTTGGCCCGCACCAGAGCCTCGTCCATCGGCTCGGGGATCAGCACCGCGTCGGCGCGGTAGCCGTGCAGGTGCGCCGCGAGCGCGCCGTTGCCGGTGGATTCCTCCTCGACCACCGACAGGATCGTCACGGCGGCGGCGGGCTGCAGGCCGATCCGCCGCAGCGCGTCGAGGGCGAACAGGTTGGCCGCATGCCCCGCCTTCATGTCGGCGGCGCCGCGCCCGTATAGCCAGTCGCCGTCGATCACCGGATCGAAGGGCGGGTGCGTCCACAGGTCGAGGGGCCCGGGCGGCACCACGTCGACATGCGCCTGCAGGATCAGCGAGCGTCCGCCCGCGCCCCGCGGCCGGTGGAGGCCCGCCACGATCGGCGCCTCGGAATGCCCGTCCGCGACCCTCGCCCCGCCGGGATGGCCCGCGATCGCGGCGGCGTCGATGGCAAACCGCTCGGTCGCGTAGCCGCGGGCGCGAAACGCGCCGAGCACGAAGTCCTGGATCGCGTGCTCGGCGCCGCGGGTCGAGCCGAACCTCACCAGCGCCTGCGTGTGCGCGACCTGCTCGGCGAACCCGTGCGCGACGGAGGCCGCGATGCGGTCGGCGAGGGCGGGATCGAGGGGCATGCGAAGTCCTGCGGTCTCGCGGCGGAGCGCGGCCAGCCTACGCCGCCCGGTCGCCGCGACATAGGCGGTCCCCGAGGCGCAGGTGGGAACGGAGATTGGAATTGTTTGCACTTGCGTGCATCCTGTGGGCGAACCGGGTCCGCTCGCTGGAACAATAAAGCGGGACGCCCGGCCGTGGAGGAACCATGAACGAGATCGTCAAGCCGGATTCCCTGATCGTCGCCGAGGCCGAGAGCCTGACCGAGACCTTCTTCGGCGGCTGCCCGCACGACTGCCCGGACACCTGCTCGATGCTGTTCGAGGTGCGTGAC
>NZ_VRUW01000038.1:0-43981 GCF_008039475.1 Methylobacterium sp. WL12
ACCCCGCCGGCCGACGCCCCGCCTCCAGGGAGCTACCTTCCCAGGTTCCGAAAGACGACCCGCGACATCGCCAACGAGGCGGTGATGGGAGTCTACGAATACGGGGCCGGGTACCCACGCGCCCGCTACGAGGCGGAACGCTTCGAGCTGGCTAGGCGGTTTCGGCGCACCTACGGCTCCGGCGACGACCGCGCCAACGTCGCCCCGCACTTCATCGGGGTGTTCGACACCGTCGCCTCGCTCGGATCGGTCGGGCCGCTGCGGTGGGGCATCGCCGGTGGCCTGACCGTTCTGGCGGCACTCCTCGTCGCCGTGCCGGCCGTGCTGCTCGACCTCGCGTTCGGGACCGGTTTCTGGAAGCCGTTCGCATCCGTCGCGTCGTTGTCGGCGGCCTTCGTCCTGTGGCGCTGGCTGCCGACGGCGGTGAAGTTCATCGTCGGCTCGCCCGTCGACGGCAAGACGCGGTTCCACGTCGCCCAGTGGCGCTCGGCGAACTACGACCGGCTCCTGAGCGGCCAGGTCGGCTTCGCCCGCCACGCCCTGTCCATCGA
Organism: Methylobacterium sp. WL12; assembly: GCF_008039475.1. NCBI lineage: Bacteria > Pseudomonadati > Pseudomonadota > Alphaproteobacteria > Hyphomicrobiales > Methylobacteriaceae > Methylobacterium > Methylobacterium sp. WL12. The sequence continues at coordinate 552 of NZ_VRUW01000038.1, forward strand.
CGAGACCCGGAGGGATTTCCCCCGGGTGGGTTGGGGCGGCAAGGGCGTCGTCCGCGAAAAGGTCGTGGGCGAGCCCGACCCGCTGATCCAGATGTGGTTCGCGGGAAATCACTCGGACATCAACGGGAGCTACCCCGAGGCCGAGAGCCGGCTCTCTGACATCGCCCTGGAATGGATGGTCGGGCAGGCCACCCGCATCCCGGACCCACTGCTGGTCGACGGCATGGGTCTGGACAAGCCTGGTACCAGCCGGCTGCACCTTCATCCAGCTGCGAACGGGATGCAGCACTGCGAGGTCGCCAACATGCGCGACACCATCGCAGGCATCTTCCCGGGTTGGCTGGCCCGTCGCCTCGGCTTGCTCGGCTGGCCCGTGAAGATCCGCGACGTCCCCGAGGAGGCCTTGGTCCACCAGAGCGTCCGGGAGCGCTTCGCCCTGTCCGAGGTCATGCAGTGCGCCGGCCGGGGGCCCTACAGGCCGGAGGCCCTCGCCGGGCACAAGGACTTCAAGGCCGGATATGGGCCCGCACCGACGCCGGCAGCGGTCACGCCCACGTCCTGACCGAGCGGACTGAACGGGACGAAGCCGATCCCGAGCTCCTCGCAGGTCGGAAGCACCTCGGCCTCCGGCTCGCGCCACCACAGGGAATACTCGCTCTGCAGCGCCGCGACCGGCTGAACCGCATGGGCCCGGCGGAGCGATTGCGCACCGGCCTCCGACATGCCGAAATGCTTGACCTTGCCCTCGCGGATCGGGTCGCGGACTGTGCCGGCGACGTCCTCGACCGGCACGTCCGGATCGACCCGGTGCTGGTAGAACAGGTCGATCCGGTCGGTCCCGAGCCGCCTTAGCGAGGCGTCGGCCACAGCGCGGATGTTCTCCGGGCGGCTGTCCAGGCCCTTCTGCACGTCGCCCCCGGGGAAGCCGAACTTGGTGGCGATGACGACCCTATCGCGGATAGGGGCGAGCGCCTCGCCGAGCACCTCCTCGTTCACGAACGGGCCGTACGCGTCGGCGGTGTCGAAGAAGGTGACCCCCTGCTCGAAGGAGGCGCGGATTAGCGCGACCACCTCCCGCGTCTCCGTGGCGGGGCCGTAGCCGTAGCTCAGGCCCATGCAACCGAGACCGATGTCCGATACTTCGGGGCCGCCCGTGCCCAATGTGCGCGTCCTCATGGTGGTGCTTCCGTGAGGTGAGGGTTACCGGCGCGGGGCGATCAGGCCCGGTACTGCGCGTCGGTGACGTGCTCTATCCTGTCGACGGGGCTGCCGTCGCGTTTTTCCTGGATGGCGATGTGGCTTATGCCGGTCGTCGTAGTGGCGCCGTGCCAATGCCGCTCGCCGGCCTCGAACCAGACGACGTCGCCCGGCCGGATCTCCTTGACCGCGCCGCCCTCGCGCTGGACCCAGCCGAGACCGGCCGTGACGATCAGCGTCTGCCCGAGCGGATGGGTCTGCCAAGCCGTGCGTGCGCCCGGCGCGAAGGTCAGCCGAGCGCCCCCTGTTTGCTGGTGTTGGCCGGGCCAATGCACCAGACATCCTCCGGCGGGATCCGGGTTATCCAGTGGTCGTAGGCCTCCTGGTCGGTCATGTCGCAGCCCGAGCCTCTGCAAATGCGAGAGCCACCATGCCCCAGTAAACTTCGCCTTGCTCTCAACATCGCCATCACCACGCTGCGTTGAGGGTGTCGGGACGTCACGCGATGTCGCGAGCAGCCTTATCAACGGCCTTTGTGACGATGTCGAAGGAAGGCAGCCGCACGGTGTCGTGGTGCGTCTCGGTGGCGATGGCGGCGAGGACTTCCAGGCGGTTGTTCGGGAGCCTCCTGATCAGCACCGGCGGCGCGCCGGGCCGCAAATGGACCCACGCGACATTCGGCTGTCGCGTTACCTCCGCGACGTAGCCCCGTGGCAGGTTGCCGAACCGGTCCCGCGGGGTGGCGGGTCCGGGCACAAGGGGGCCGAGGCGAGTCGTGCCGGGATCCCCGGCCTAGCGGGTGCCCGGCGTCACGAGCAGGTCGAGGTAGCCGGCCTGTAGGTCCGCGATGAAGACCACGGCGTCCATCCTGCGCCCCGGGTCCGGGCCGGGAGGACCTTAACGCCCTGCAGCGTGAAGAACGTCGGGCGGTCCAGCCCTGACCGCATCGCCTCCTAAACCGCGTTCTGTGCGGCCTCAGCGAGCAGGTTCAGGAATCCCGCGACTTGCGGCAGGACCACCTCGCGGATCGCGAGGTCGACGTCCCGGTCGTAGGTCGCCACGTCGAGGGTGAGGCCGATCTGGAGTATCCCGGGACGGTCTCCTGCCGCCCTGCAACGGGCAACCCCCGCATATCGCGCATGCCGAGAAAGTCGTTTCCCTTGACGGAAGTAACGGCAGGGTATCCATCGTGCCTAAACAGGTGGCCCGTCTCGATGATGGCGAACCCGGATGAAGGGGCTGGTATAGGGTCGGATGGTGACACGATAGATAGGGCGCACGTCGGCCTGAAACGGGCGCACAAGGCAAGGCACAACCCTGAAACTCTCTGATAACCGAAAATTGTGGATGGCTGTTGCGGATTCTTGACGGGCAGACCCGCCCAGGCGCGGAATGGTGGGAAGAGATCAGCCCGCCAGGAGAGATGCCATGACGATCGCAGCGCGCGTGATGTACGACGTCGGCAGCCGCGGTGCTCAGGCTTTCGGCCTCATGGACATGGCCGTCCGGGATTTCGCCGCCGACATGGCCGAGCGGCGCGCCACGGACATCGAGGCTGTCTCGGACCTCGGTGACGAGCTGGTCCGGACGCGCCGGGCCCTGGCGGCCGCCAAGTCCGAGATCGCGCGGGCCCGGCAGGAATCGGCCGTCCTGGCGCACGAGCTGGCCGCCGCCAACGCGCGCGCCGATCGGGCCAAGGGCGCCCTTGCGGTGATCCTCCGCACCGCGCGCCGCGCATAAGAAAACCCGCCGGGGTCAGCCCCCGGCGGGTCGGTCGTCTCGTCCCGGCTGAAAAGTCAGCCGCGGTAGCGGAGCTTCGGGGTGTAGCCCAGATCTGACAGCACCTCGTCCAGCGAAGGTTCACCCCGCCGGTCCGGCCGCGCGGGGGCATCGTCGTTCGCCGGGAGGGCCGGGACATCCGGCTGCGGGACGACCAGGCCGAGGCTGGATTTCAGCTGACCGTCCGGCCCCGCCGCGATGTGCCGTTCGAGCATCGACGGCGGCGTCATCGCGACCAGCGCGAGTTGCCCCCGATCCAGCTGGCCGAGCCAGGCATCCACGAGGGGCGGCAGGGGCGCGAGCGCCGCGCCCCCGGGCTGCGCCCCGTAGCGGCGCCGGATTGCCCACAGCCTCACAAGCTCGCCGAGGGGATGGCTTGCCGCCTCGTCGGGATCGCCCTCGCCGGCCTCAGCCTCCATGGCCGCCGCTGCGATCGATGCGGGCGTCGTCGGCTGCCCGCCGAAGCCGAGCAGCCGCAGCGGTGCCAGCAAGACCGCCAGCAACGCCCTCAGTAGAGCCAATACAAAGCGCATCACATCCTCCCGTCCCATCGGGGCCGACGGCCCTCGTCTACGGATTCTATGTGTAGGTCTGAAAGTCACTACGAGGCGGTCTGACCGATTTGCACCCAAGGAGGCCTGCTTGGGTGCAAATCGGACAAGGTGTGGAAAAGTCCTGGGTGTAAATCGGTCGGATATGAGCCGAAACCGGTCATTAAAAGCCGGTTTTCCTAGCAAGCTGTACAAAAATTTCCACTTTGGACCTTGTAAAAATCCTATTGTTCCAACATTTGATTCGAAAGTTCGGATCGCCATCTTGCGAGTCTGCGTAGCTGGCTTTATCTCGACATTACCGGCTCACCGAGGCCGTTCAACACTGAATACTGCGGAGGACATCGTGGCCTCTTCGAGCGCACCTGTTTGCGCGAGCGCTCCAGCTCGCGTCGTTACCGAGATCGACGTCGTCGCGCTGCTGCGCCGGGGCGTCGATGAAGCGGGATCCCAGCGCGTTTTCGCCCTCGCGCACGGCCTCAACGCCAACGACCTCAGCAGCATCCTGTCGGGCCGCAAGGCCCCCGGCAGGTCCTTCCTCCGCGCCGTCGGCGTGCGCAGCGCCCTGGTGATCGAGGGGGCCGGCGCATGAGGTGGTCGGAGGAGCAGATCGCGCGTTACCGGGCCCTATGGAAGCCCGGCACTAAATCGAGCCGCGAAATCGCGGCTATCCTTAGTCAAGAGTTCGACAGCGAGGTCACGCACAACTCCGTGATCTGCCGGATGAGCCGGTCGGGCAAGTCCTTCAAAGGGCCGACCGGCAACAACGTCTCGCGCGGCCGTCAGCCTCGCTCGCGCTCCGAGCTGAGCGCCGACGAGTTGGAGAGGGTACGCGAGCGGGAGCGCGAGCGCGACCGCCGCTACAAGGCTCGAATCCGAGAGCAACGGGGGCTGCCTCCCGCCCGGCCGCCCCCCGGCTGTATCAGCCGCCTCGGATTGCGGGCGCTCCTGCGATCGCCGCGCGGCCGGTGCCGGTGGCGTACGCCGACAAGATGCCGCTCTCGCTCGACGTGCCGCTGCTGCAGGCACGGGACGGCCAGTGCAGATTCATCTGCGGCGATCCCCGCGTCCTGCCCACGCTCAGCTGCGGGCATGCGACGGCGCCCGACAGCAGCTGGTGCCCCGGGCACCGCCGCATCTGCGTGCAGCCGACCAGGCCGCGCACCCTTTTCCCCCAGCCCCGGAGAGCAGCATGAGCAGCGGCCTCGACATGTTCAGCCTCGGCACTGTCAAGTTGCCTGAGAAGACGCGTCATTATGACACTCACTTCGAAGTGGGGCTCCGCGCACCCATCGATCATCGAGACATCAATAACGCGGCGGAAAGTATAAACCTTAGTGTGATCGCTCTCTACGCTGGCGATCATTGGCTGAACATGCAATCGATTGTTAAGCGCGACCTTGCCGCCCGTACCGAGCGATACAAGCCGGGGGTCTATCGCTACACAATCTCACACGCCACGCCATGGCTGGATGCGGGAAGGGTAGTTAGGACGTGGCTCCACTTGCGCCTCGTAGTTGAGGAGCCGGGTCCCGCCGGGCACCGGGGGTGGAGGCTCCTGTCGCATGAGCAGATGTTCGCCGGAGAGGGCAAAGGCCGGAACCGGCGCGTGATCCGGATCCGCGGCCTGCCCCCCGAGGAGCAGGCGGCCCGGTACGCCCTTGAGGCCCGTCGGGCGAAGTGCGCTGCGACGGCGGACAGGAAGGCGCGCGAGGCCGCTGACAAGGCGATCGCGGTCTACGTCCGGTCGATCCTGGATGCGGATCCGGACTTTCTCATCCCAGCCTCTTGGGCTGCGAGCGGTCACATCGAGGACGGCTACGTCGGGAAGCGCCTCGATGCGGCTGCAGACGTCGTGCGCGACGCGCATCACCGCCTGCAACTCACGCGGGAACGGCTCACGATTTGGGGCCATGCCCTGAACTGTGGCCTGCACGACGCCACGGTGAATCGGCCCGCCATAATCCCGCTGCCCGGCGACGACGCCGACGCCCTCGGCACCCTGATCTGAGGAGGCTGCATCATGTCCAGCATGTCCGACATCCCCTACATCGAGTGCCGGGACTCGACGCTGTTTCAGGTCGAGAATCGGGACGGCACGCTCGTCCTGACCATGGCCTATCCCGACGCCGCCATGGAGCCGGCCGGCCTCCTGGCGCATGTCCGGATCCCGATCGCGGGCCCGTCGGCTCGCCTGTTCGGCTGACCCGTACGGCGCAGGTCCGCATGTGCGGGAACAGCGTCGTCCCGCTGCTGGCGAAGGCCCTGGTCGAGGCTAACCTCGCGCATGCGACCGCCCGCGTTAGGAAGGCTCCGACCCCGCTCCCCCTGTTCGACACAGCTGCCTAGCCCCGGAGGAATCCTGATGAAGCGCCCCGCCCTGATCCCCGAGGAAGTCGACACCTCCCACCTCACCGATGACCAACGCCGGGACCGGGACGCGGTGATCCGGACGGGTCGGCTGGGATTCGGCGATCGGTGGCAGTCGCCGTTCTGCGCGGCCCTGAGCCGCGCGGCCGGGCGCCGGTACGACCCGCAGCAGCTCAACCACTGGCTGGCCGGCACGCGTCCCGTCCCGGACGCCGTCGCTCCAGCCCTCCGGGTCATGGGACCGCAGCTGGCCTCGGAACTGGAGCGCCGGGCCGCCGAGCTGCGCGAACTCTGGAAGCCCGATGAGTAGCCGTCACCACGGCGGGATCGACGACCAGCAGGGGCCTCATCAGATCTGAGGGGGGCCTTTTTCTGTGCGGAAAGGGCCGGGATACGAGCGCCGGATACAACGGCGCAGAGGGGCCGGCGTTGTATCCCTGTTGTATCCCTAGGGGGTAAACGACCCGGCCGGCAGCGCGAGGATAACTCCTCAAACGATTGTGCGGGCTAGGGAAAAGCATTGGAGCGGGCGACGGGAATCGAACCCGTATATTCAGCTTGGGAAGCTGACGTTCTACCACTGAACTACGCCCGCGCCGGACCGCGTTTCGGCAGCGCGGCTGGAGCATAGCAGAGCCGCCGGCGTTGTCCACGGGTTCGACGTTGCGACGAGGCTGGATCCGGCGGTGGTGCCCAGAGCCGTCGGCGCAGTCTTGCGCTGTGCCTTTGCCCTCCGCAGACGGTCTCCCTCCGTCCCCTCCGTTCCCATGGCGTCGGCGTTCCACTATCACCCCTGGACACGTACCCGCGATGCCTGCGGCGTCCGCCTGATTGGGTGGCGCCGGCCGAGGATTGATCCGAGATCCATGGACGCCCCTTCCCCCCAGGCCGCGCCCGCGGACAACCCCGCGCGGCTGATCCTCGCCTCCGCCTCGCCGCGCCGGCTCGCCCTGTTGCAGCAGATCGGCATCGAGCCGGACGCGCTGCTCCCCGCCGACGTGGACGAGACCCCGCTGAAATCCGAATCGCCGCGCGAGCTCGCCCGGCGCCTCGCGCGGGCGAAGCTCGCCGCCGCGCAGGGCGCTTTGCACCTGCACGCACACGGCGCCAAGAGCTGGGTCCTCTCCGCCGACACGGTGGTGGCGGTGGGCCGGCGCGTGCTGCCGAAGGCCGAGGTGCCCGACGAGGCCGCCGACTGCCTGCGCCTGCTCTCCGGCCGGCAGCACCGGGTGTTCACGGCCGTGTGCCTGCTCTCGCCGAAGGGGGCGCGACGCGAGCGGATCGTCGAGAGCCGGGTGCGGTTCAAGCGGCTGTCGCAGCGCGAGATGAGCGGCTATCTCGCCTCCGGCGAATGGCGCGGCAAGGCCGGCGGCTACGCAATCCAGGGCTTGGCCGGCGCCTTCGTGGTCAAGCTCGTCGGCTCGCATTCGGCCGTCGTCGGCCTGCCGCTCTACGAGACGATGGCGCTCCTGGACGGCGAGGGCTTCCCGGTGCGCGCCGGCTGGAGCGCGATGGCATGAGTGCGCCCGCGAAGCTTCCCTCCTGCCCGATCTGCGGAAAGCCCGCCGACCCGAAGCTGAAGCCGTTCTGCTCGGAGCGCTGCTCGGACATCGACCTCGGGCGCTGGCTGAGCGACCGCTACGTCATCCCGGCCTCGGAGGACGAGGACGACGGCGACCTGCCGCCCGCCCGGAAACCCGAATCCGAATAGCCAAAAAATCATCGGTCTAGCTTGCGGGATCAGGCTGGACAGGTCGGGGGGCACTGACTATACCCCCGCTCCAGTCGAGGCCGCCAAGCGGTCCGGCGAAGGCCCAGGTAGCTCAGTTGGTAGAGCATGCGACTGAAAATCGCAGTGTCGGCGGTTCGACTCCGTCCCTGGGCACCATCTCTTCCCATCCGCTGAAACGAGTCTTCCGCCCTTGACCTTCTATGGGCGGCTCTGCGAGTTTCGCCGCCGCCTCAGCCGGCTGCCTCCTCAATCTCTTCGCACAGTGACGCCGCCGCGCTCAGGTCGTCCGGTGTGTTGACGTTGTGGAACGGGTCGAACCGCGAGACCGGCCATCGCACCACCGTCGCACCGTGGCGCTCGATGAAGCCGCCGACGCGGCGCTCTCCGCGTTCGACGTGGGCGGCGCGGAGGTCTTCCCGCAGACGCAAGGGCCAAAGGGCGACGGTGTAGTGTTGCCGCTCGCCAGAGGCGGCGAGCACGATCGCGGCCTTGTCCCGGGCGGCGGCGAGGCGGGCGATCAGGTCGTGCGGCAGGAACGGCGCGTCGCCCGAGACGCTGGCGACGTATTCGACGTTGGGATGGAACGCGGCGGCGTGGTCGAGCCCGGCCAGGATGCCGGCGAGCGGCCCGGGATGGCCGGGGACGCCGTCCGGCAGGATTGGTCCCGGAAAGCCCGTGAACCGCGTCGGATCGCCGTTGGCACTGAGGGCCACTCCAGACGCGCATTGCGGCGCGAGCCGTTCGGTCACGCGTTCCAGCAGGGTCCGCCCGGCGAGCGGGAGCAAAACCTTGTCGCCGCCGCCCATGCGCCGGGCGAGGCCGCCGGCCAGGATCAGGCCCAGGACCGGCGGCATCACGGGGCTACTCGAACACGATCTTCGGCGCGGCCCGGCCGGCCGGCGCGGCGTTGAGGTTGTCCCAGAGCTTGGCGGCGATCTCGCGGTAGACCCTGGCCTGCGGTCCGTCGGGCGCGACCGCGACGACCGGCTGGCCGGCATCCGACGATTCGCGGATCGTCATGTTCAGCGGCACCTCGCCGAGGAACGGCACGCCGAGGCGCTGCGCCTCGATCCGCGCGCCGCCATGTCCGAAGATGTGCGATTCATGGTTGCAGTTCGGGCACACGAAGGTCGCCATGTTCTCGATCACGCCGAGGATCGGCACCGCGACCTTCTTGAACATGGTCACGCCGCGGCGCGCATCGATCAGCGCGAGGTCCTGCGGCGTCGAGACGATGACGGCGCCCGACAGCGGCGTCGCCTGCGCCATGGTGAGCTGCGCGTCGCCGGTGCCCGGCGGCATGTCGACGATCAGCACGTCGAGCTCGCCCCAGAGCACGTCGCGCAGCATCTGCGTCAGCGCCGACTGCACCATCGGGCCGCGCCAGATCATCGCCGTCTCCGGCTCGATCAGGAAGCCGATCGACATCACCTTAAGGCCGTAGCCTTCCATCGGCTCCATGCTGCGGTTGTCGACCACCTTCGGCTTGCCGGAAAGGCCGAACAGCTTCGGCACCGAAGGCCCGTAGATGTCGGCGTCGAGCAGGCCGACCTTCAGGCCCTGCGCCTTCAGGGCAAGCGCGATGTTGCAGGCGGTGGTGGACTTGCCGACGCCGCCCTTGCCCGAGGCCACGGCCACGATGTGGCGAACCCCCGGCAGGGCCGGACCCTGGCCGGGAGGCGCGCCTGGCCGCGGCGGAGCGGCGGTGACCGGGACCGGCGCCGCCTTGCTCTGCTCCGGCATGCCGGGCCCGCGCTCGGACGTGAGGCTGGCGAACACGCCGGACACGCCGGGCATCGACAGGACCTTGCCCTCGGCCGATCGGCGGATCGGCTCGAAGCGGGCGGCCTCGCTCGCGTCGATGAGGATCGAGAACATCACGCGGTTGGTCGGGTCGACCACCACCTGCGAGAGCCGGCCGGAAGCCGGCAGCGTGGTTCCGGCGGCATCGATGGTCACGGCCTGCAGGGCAAGCAGTACGTCGTCTCGGGTGATCGCCACGGTCTGGCTCCTTCGCCGGGTCCGGCGGCTCGAGATCTCGAAAGGGATGGTTCCGGCCCATGTAAACAGCCGGGCCGGAAACGCCAGCCGCAGCAGGCACGACGCCGTGCGGCCCCTGTGCGCAGGCGATCGAACCAACCGATGCGTCATCCGTTGTGACACGACCGCCGGTGCGGGCGGCAGGGAGAGCCGACGCGCCGTCACCATCTGGAGAGACGACTGCGATGCATCAGGGCAACCACCGCGACCACGAGGGCGCGAAGAAGCTGTTCGAGCTGGTGAAGGACGTGAAGGTGGCGATGATGACCACCGCCGACTCCGACGGCACGCTCAACAGCCGTCCGATGTGGAACAACGACATCGACGAGAACGGCGACCTGTGGTTCTTCACCAAGCTGCACTCGCCCAAGACCGCCGAGATCAGCCGGGACAACCAGATCAACCTGTCGTACTCCGACCCGTCGAGCCAGACCTACGTCTCGATCGCCGGGAAGGCCGAGATCGTCAGCGACCAGGCGATCGTCGACGCCAAGTGGACCGAGAGCCTGAAGACCTGGTTCCCGAACGGCAAGGACGACCCCGAGGTCGCGCTGCTCCGCATCCACCCCGAGCAGGGCGAGTACTGGGACAGCCCCAACAGCAAGATGCTGCACCTGTTCGGCTACGTGAAGGCCACGCTCACCGGCGAGAGCCCGAAGACCGAGACCAAGAAGGTCGACCTGGCCTGAGCGATCTGACTTGATCTACTCGGATCGCATCTGAGCCATCGGAGGCGGCGTGCTCCCACCGGGCGCGCCGCCTTTTCGATGCGCTGAGCGGCGACCTCCGTTGACACCGGTGCGTCGGTCGTGCGCCCTCCAGGCTTCGTGTCGTCCGACCCTAAGGCTTCCCCCCACATGCTCGATCTCGCGCGGCGGGTGCACAACCACAATTTCGGTATCGACCCGATCGTGCGGTCGCTGCTCGACACCGATTTCTACAAGCTGCTGATGGCGCAGACGATCCTGCGGCGGCACCGCGACGTGGCGGTGACCTTCGGCATCAGCAACCGCACCACCCGCATCCGTATCGCCGACGAGGTCGATGCCGGCGCGCTCCGCGAGCAGCTCGACCACGCCCGGTCCCTGCGTCTCTCCCGCGGCGAGGCGACCTGGCTGCGCGGGAACGCCTTCTACGGACGCCGCCGCATTCTGTCGGCCGACTTCATCGCGTGGTTCGAGGGCTTCCAACTGCCCGAATACCATCTCGAGGCGCGCGACGGGCAGTACGAGCTGACCTTTCACGGTCCCTGGGTCGAGACCACGATGTGGGAGGTTCCGGCGCTCGCCATCCTCAACGAGCTGCGCTCGCGCGCGGTGCTGCGCAACCTCGGCAAGCTCGACTTGCAGGTGCTGTATGCGCGGGCGATGACGCGGGTCTGGGAGAAGATCGAGCGTTTGCGCAAGCTTCCGGACCTGTCGATCGCCGATTTCGGGACCCGCCGCCGGCACGGCTTCCTGTGGCAGGATTGGTGCGTGCAGGCGATGGACGAGGGCCTGGGATCGAAGCGCTTCCTCGGCACCTCGAACTGCCTGATCGCGCTACGCCGCGAGGTCGAGGCCGTGGGCACCAACGCGCACGAGCTGCCGATGGTCTACGCGGCCCTCGCCGAGGACGACGCGGCGCTGGCGCGTGCCCCCTACGACGTGCTGCGCGACTGGCAGGAGGATTACGAGGGCAACCTCCTCGTCGTGCTGCCCGACACCTACGGCACCACCGGCTTCCTCGCCGGCGCGCCCGACTGGCTGACCGACTGGACCGGCATCCGCATCGACTCGAAGGACCCGATCGCGGGCGGCGAGGAGGCGATCGCGTTCTGGCGCTCGCGCGGCGCCGACCCGCGCGAAAAGCTCGCGATCTTCTCAGACGGGCTCGACATCGACACGATCGAGCGGATCCATGCCCATTTCCACGGGCGGCTGCGGATCGGTTACGGCTGGGGCACCCTGCTCACCAACGACTTTCGCGGACTGGTGCCGGACGGGCGGCTCGATCCGGTTTCGATCGTCTGCAAGGTCACGCATGCGGACGGGCGCCCGACGGTGAAGATCTCCGACAACCCGACCAAGGCACAGGGGCCGGCCGACGCCATCGCCCGCTACAAGCGGGTCTTCGGCGTCGGCGAGCAGGACGCGATGGCGGTCGTGGTCTGACCGGAAAGCGACGCCGCCAGACCTCCCCCCAACACACCTCATTTTAAGGTGCGGCCGTGAAGCGGGCGCCTCGAAGGATACCTCCAGGATCCGCATGATCCCTGGAAGGCTCCTTCAAGGCCCGCTGACGCGGGCAATTCAGGATGAGGCGGCGGGTCGGATGCCGTGATCAGGGATCGGACGCATCGTCCCCCCGGCGTCTGTCAGCAACGAGCGGTTGAAACCTTTTTGCCCTCGGCTCGATCCGCGCCTGCGCTAGCTGATCGCCCACAGCCCGGTCGCCGCGTCCGAACAAACGCAAGCGATGTGGCCGGCTCAGTAGGGACGGAGGCACCATGTCGAAGATCGATCGACGCGCGCTGATCGCCGCCGCGGGCCTCGCGCTCGCCGCGCCGGAATTGGGTCACGCGCAGGAGTCGGGCAAGCCGCAGGATGCGGCAGCGCCCAAGCCGGAGGCGAAAGGCGTGACCCATACCCTGGCGCGCTACGTCGTGAACGCCCGGTTCGAGGATCTGCCCGAGACCGTTCGCCGCGAGGCGACGCGGACCTTCCTCAACTGGGTCGGCGTCGCCATCGGCGGCTCGCACCACGAGACGCTGGACGTCGCGGTGTCGGCGCTGGCGCCGTTCTCCGGGCCGCCGCAGGCCGGCCTGTTCGGCCGCACCGAGCGCTTCGACATCATGAACGCCGCGTTCCTGAACGGCGTGTCGAGCCACATCTTCGACTACGACGACACGCACCTGAAGACCGTGATCCACCCGGCCGGCCCGGTCGCCTCGGCGATCCTCGCCTATGCCGAGATGCATCCGGTTTCGGGGCGGGACTTCCTCAATGCGCTGGTGCTCGGGATCGAGACCGAGTGCCGGATCGGCAACGCGGTCTATCCGAACCACTATGACGTCGGCTGGCACATCACCGGCACCGCCGGCGTCTTCGGGGCGGCGGCCGCCGCCGGCAAGCTGATGGGGCTCACCGAGCAGCAGATGGTGTTCGCGCTGGGGCTGGCCGCCTCGCAGCCGGTGGGCCTGCGCGAATCGTTCGGCTCGATGAACAAGAGCTTCAATCCCGGCCGCGCCGCCGCCAACGGCCTGTTCGCGGCGATTCTGGCGGCGAAAGGCTTCACGTCGTCGGACGGGATGATCGAGGCCAAGCGCGGCTGGGCCAACACCGTCTCGACCAAGCAGGATTATCGCGAGATCACGGAGGAGCTCGGCACTCGTTTCGAGAGCCTGCTCAACACCTACAAGCCGTTCGCCTGCGGTATCGTCATGCACCCGGCGATCGACGCCGCGATCCAACTGCGCGACGAGCAGCACCTGAAGCCCGATCAGATCGCCCGCGTCGACCTCAAGGTGCATCCGCTGGTGCTCGAGCTCACCGGCAAGACGGCACCGCAATCCGGGTTGGAGGGCAAGTTCAGCATCTTCCACGCCGTCGCCGTGGCCCTGGTCGAGGGGGCAGCCGGCGAGAAGCAGTTCAGCGACCGTGCGGTGCGCGACCCCGTGGTCGTCGCGCTCCGCGAGAGGGTCGTGCCGGTGGTGACGCCTGGAATCGCGGCGGCGCAGGTCGACATGACCGTGACGCTGAAGGACGGCCGCACCCTGCACCGCCGCATCGAGCACGCGATCGGCAGCGTCGAGCGGCCGATGACCGACGCGGCGCTGGAGCGCAAGTTCACCGACCTCGCAGACGGCGTGCTGCCCGAGGCGCAGGCCCGGCGGGTGATGGCCCTGTGCTGGTCGCTCGAAACGCTCGGCGACGCAGCCGACGTCACCCGCGCCGGCGTCGCGCAGGCCTGACCGATCACGGTTCCGTGAAAACGGCACGGCCCGCGAGGGATCGTTTCGCTGGTCCGTGTCGTTCCTCGTTCGCATCGGCGACAGCACAACCGGTGCGAGCGTAAGCGTACGGTTCCGGTGGCGGCATGGCGACGAAGACTGAAGACCCTCCCCTCGAAGCGCCGTCCCCGACCCGGATCGCCGCGGCCGAGACCCCGAAGACGGCCCTGGTCTCGCCGGTCCTCGTCAGCGCGACCATCATCGCCGGCCTGTATTTCGGGCGCGAGATCTTCATCCCGATCGCCATCGCCGTGCTGCTCTCGTTCGTGCTCGGCCCGCTGGTGGCGCTGCTTCGGCGCTGGCACCTGCCACGGGTCGTCGCGGTGGGCGCCGCGGTGGTGTTCACCCTCGGCGTCGTCGCCGCCCTGGCCACCCTGATCGGCGTGCAGGTGGCGGGCCTCGCCGGCGACGTACCGCGCTATCGCTCGACCATCGAACGCAAGGTCGAGGGCCTGCGCGACAGCCCGGCTGCGCATCTCGCCGCCTACGTCGCCAACATCGGCCGCGCGCTGCACGACGCCGGCAACGGCGACAAGGCGCAGAAGCCGGACGCCGAGGCCAAGCCCGAAAAAAAGCCGGAGGCTAAGCCCGAGCCGAACCCGGAGGCGAAGCCCGCGCGGCCGCAGGCGGATCCGGTCCTGGTCGAGATGCGGCGGGCGCAACCGGGTCCGCTCGAGACCGCGAGCACCCTGCTCTCCCCGGTGATGCAGCCCCTGGCCACCACCGGCATCGTGTTCGTCGTGCTGCTGTTCGTCCTGATGCAGCGCGAGGATCTACGCGACCGGATGATCCGGCTCGCCGGTTCCAGCGACCTGCACCGCACCACCGTCGCGATGGATGACGCCGCGCGGCGCCTCAGCCGCTACTTCGTGGTGCAACTGGCCCTCAACACCGCCTTCGGGCTCGTCGTCGGCATCGGGCTCTACCTCATCGGCGTGCCGAACCCCGTGCTCTGGGGCATCGTCTCGGCGGTCATGCGGTTCGTGCCGTATATCGGCGCCTTCCTGTCCGCCCTACTCCCGCTGGCCCTCGCCGCCGCGGTCGACCCCGGCTGGAACATGGTGATCGCCACCGCGATCCTGTTCATCGTGCTGGAGCCGCTCACCGGCCAGATCGTCGAGCCGATGCTCTACGGCCATTCCACTGGGCTCTCGCCCTTCGCGGTGCTGATCTCGGCCCTGTTCTGGACCTGGCTGTGGGGACCGGTCGGGCTTCTGCTCTCGACGCCGTTGACCGTCTGCCTCGTCGTGCTCGGCCGGCACATCGACAAGCTCGAGTTCCTCGACGTGTTGTTCGGCAACCGGGCGGCGCTGACGCCGGTGGAGAACTTCTACCAGCGCATCCTCGCCGACGATCCGGAGGAGGCGCAGGAGCACGCCGAGCTGATCCTGCAGACCTGCTCGCTGTCGGCCTACTACGACGACGTGGTGCTGAAGGGCCTCGAACTCGCCGCCCGCGACGCCGCCCGCGGCGTGCTCACCCTCGACCAGAAGTCCGACATCCGCGCCTCCGTCAGCGAGCTCGTCGACGCGCTCGCCGAGCGGGACGACCGGGTGCCGACGCCCGCCGCTTCCGAGTTCAAGCCGACGGGCGATGCCCCGGCGGCGGCGACGCCGGACCCCGACGCGATCCCGCCGGCCTGGTCGCAGGACGGGGCGGTGCTCTGCGTCGCCGGGCGCGGCTTCATCGACACGCCGGCGGCCACGATCCTGGCGCAGCTGTTGGCCAAGCGCGGGCTCGGGACGCGCATCGTTTCGTTCGGCGAGGTGTCGCGCGCGAAGATCGCGGACTTCGATCCCGGTGCGGCGCGGATCGTCTGCATCGTCTCGTTGGCGATCAGTGGCGAGCCGGCGCATCTGCGGCGCCTCGTCGATCGCCTCCAGCGTCGAATGCCGGACGTTCCGGTCGTCGTCGGGTTATGGCAGGCGGACGACGACTCCGCCGGCCGCGGCAGCATCCCGGCGGCCGAACACGTTTCGTCCCTGGGAAGCGCGGTCGACACGGTGCTCGCGCATGTCGGCACCAAGCCGGAGCGGCCGATCCTGCGCGTCGCGGCCGAGGCCTGACGGCGCAGGCTTGACGGCGCACGGCGAAACCCGCCTTCCTGCCGCGATTGCGGGACCGTGCGGGGAAAAGCCGATGAGCGTCGTCGAACTCGGCCGGTTCATGGACGACCTGGCCGAAGCCTCGGGCCAAGCGATCGTGCCATTCTTCCGGGCGCAGGTCGCCTTGACGGACAAGGCCGCCGGGACGGCGCCGTTCGACCCGGTGACCGAAGCGGACCGCGCGGCCGAGCTCGTCCTGCGCAACATGATCCGCGCCCGCTTTCCCGCGCACGGCATCCTAGGAGAAGAATTCGGCTCGGAGCGTCTCGACGCGGAATACGTCTGGGTGCTCGATCCCATCGACGGGACGCGCGCCTTCATCACCGGCATCCCGACCTGGGGCACGCTGATCGGTTTGACCCGGAACGGCGGCGCCGTGCGCGGGCTCATGCACCAGCCCTATCTCGGCGAGCGGTTCACCGGCGACGGGCGCAGCGCGCGCCTGCGCGGGCCGCGCGGCGAACGGACGCTCCACACTCGCCGCTGCGCCGAGCTGTCGGCGGCGATGCTCGCCACCACCGACCCACGCCTGTTCACCGAGGGCGACGAGGCCGAGCGGTTCCGCGCCATCGAGGGCCGCGTGCGCATGTCGCGCTACGGCACCGATTGCTACGCCTACTGCATGTTGGCCTCGGGCCAGGTCGACCTCGTCGTCGAGGCCGGGCTGAAGCCTTACGACATCGTGGCGCTGATCCCGATCGTCGAGGGCGCCGGCGGCATCATCACCGCTTGGGACGGCGGCCCGGCGACCGCGGGCGGCCGCATCGTCGCGGCCGGCGACCCGCGCCTGCACGCGGCGGCGTTGAAGCACCTGAATCCGTAAGTCTCGCGCGCCTCCGGGCGATCGTCGGCACGTGCGCGCGAACTGAACCGATCGTGCGGCCGCGCCGTTCCTCGTGGTTCGCAACCCTCACCACGGACGCCCGTGCTCCTCGCCGCGATACTCCTCCTGACGACCCTGCCACCCCTGGCTGAGGATTCAGCCGTTGCACTTCGCGCGCAGGTCGTCACGCTGCGCGCATCTGGGGCCGAAGGCGCACCGTACTATCAGCACGTGGCGCGAGCGGTCTCGAACTGGCGGGCGCAGGCCGGGGCGGAGCTTCGGCCGGTCTCGCTCGCCCTGGTCGCGCGGGTCGCGCCGACCGAGCCGGCCTTCGTCGCGCGCTGCGCAAAGCTCAACAATTACTGGTGCATCAAAAGTGCGCGCTGGACGGGCGAAGTCGGCGCCGACGCCGAGGGGCATACCGGCTTCGCCACCGCGGCCGACGGAGCCGACGCCGCGGCCGGCCTGCTTCGGCGCTACTACCGCGACTACGGGCGCCGCACCGCGCTGGCGATCGTGCGTCGCTGGGCGCCCGCGAGTTGCGGCCTTCCATTGCTCGGGCCGATCGCGAAAAACGCGAAGCCGTCGCCCCTCGCACCCCGCGGGATCGGCGGGACGCTTCGCGCCCGCTACCTCGCCCGCCACCTGCCCGGAGGTGCCCGCCGCGGCGGGCGGACGGCCCTGCGGGTGCAGCCCTGGTCGCCCCTGGCACGAATGAGCGGCCATCCCGCCCGACGCCCTGCCATCGCGACCCGCGTCGCATCGCGGCCGGTCGCGGACATCGCCTCCGGGCTTTCGGACAAGCCGGCGGCCGTATCCGCTCGCGTCGTGCGCGGTGCGGACGACCCGTCCGCGCTCCTCGACCGGAAGGTGCCGTCCCCGGATCGGCTGGTGGCCGAATCCGCGCTGCTGCCGATGATCGTCTCCGGCCTGTCCCTGGGCGATCTGCGCGCGCCGGCGCCGCTCTGCGGCGGCGACGAAGTCCGCATCGGCAACTACGCCGCCGCCATCGCCAAGAGCGTCGGCCTACGCTCCACGGACGACCTTGCGCTGTTCTCGCCCGATGGGAGCCCGCTGTCGAACCTCGCGGCGGTGATGCGTGCGATGTCGGCGGTGGAGCTCGGCGCCCTGCATGCCGGGCCGCCCCTCATCGAGGCCGCCATCGCCCGGCTCGGGCCGGTCACGGCGGCGACGGCCGACGCGGCGAAGTAGCGTTTGGCGAACGGAGTCTCGCCGCGCCGAAACCTTGCGGCGCTCCCCTCCCCGCGCCACCTGAACGGCGACGGCCGACCGGCTGGCCCTTCCGCGTCTCCCAACCACCTGAGTCCGCCCTTGCCCATCCAGAGTTTCGCCGCTCGCGCCGGCTCCGCGGTCAAGGCCTTCGCCGAGGCGTCGAGCGACTTCCTGATCCAGCCGACCCTGCGGCTCGGCGTCACCGGGCTCGCCCGCTCGGGCAAGACCGTGTTCACCACCGCGTTGATCCACCATCTCGTCGAGAGCCACGCGCTCCCCGCCTTCGCCCCGGCGCAGGAGGGCCGGTTGCGCCGCGCCCGCCTCGTGCCGCAGCCGGACGACGACGTTCCGCGCTTCCCCTACGAGGAGCACTATTCCGCCCTCACCGAAGCCCGCCTGTGGCCGCGCTCCACCGACCGGATCAGCCAGTTCCGCCTTGCGATCGAGTACGAGCGCGCCGGCGGCTGGCGCTCCGGCCCAGGCACTCTGATGCTCGACGTGGTCGACTATCCCGGCGAATGGCTGCTCGACCTCGCGCTGCTGGAGCAGAGCTACACCGCCTGGTCGCGGGCGACGATCGCCGGAACCCGGCGCGCCGGCCGCGGGGAGATGGCGGCGCCTTGGCTCACGATGCTCAAGGGCCTCGACTCGGTGGGCCCCCTCGACGAAGTCGTGGCCGAGCGGGCGAGCGCCGCCTTCACCGCCTACCTCGCGGCGTTGCGCGCCGGGCCGGAGATGGTGGCGACGACGCCCCCCGGCCGGTTCCTGATGCCGGGCGACCTCGCCGGCTCACCGGCCCTGACCTTCGCGCCGCTCGATAGTCTGCCCGAGACGATCGAACCTAGGACGCTGGCCGGGCTGATGGAACGGCGCTTCGAGGCCTACAAGGCCAAGGTCGTCGTGCCGTTCTTCCGTGACCACTTCCAGCGCGTCGATCGCCAGATCGTGCTGGTCGACGTGCTCGCGGCCGTCGACGCCGGGCCGGCGGCGCTCGCCGAGTTGGAGGAGGCGCTGGATTCGGTCCTGCTCAGCCTGAACATCGGCCGCAACACGCTGCTCTCGCGGCTGTTCGCGCCGCGTGCCGACCGGATCATGTTCGCGGCGACCAAGGCGGACCACCTGCACCAGACCAGCCACGACCGGCTGGAGGCGCTGCTGCGCCTGCTCGTCTCGCGCGCCATGCGCCGGACCGAGGCCGCCGGCGCCCGCGTCGGCACCGTGGCGTTGGCTTCGGTCCGCGCCACCCGCGAGTCCACGATCCACGACGGCGACGCGGTGCTGCGCGCCGTTGCCGGCACGCCCGAGGCCGGCGAGACCGTCGGCGACGAGCTGTTCGACGGTACGGCCGAGGCCGCGGTGTTTCCCGGCCATCTCCCCGTCCGGCCAGAGGCCGTGCTGGAAGGCGCGGTCGAGCCAGGCTCGCTGCGGTTTCCCCGGTTCCGCCCTCCGGTGATCAAGCCCGACGCGCTGGAGCGGCCCGGTCACCTGCCGCAGATCCGACTCGACCGGGCGATGCAGTTCCTGATCGGCGACAAGCTGACGTGATGGCCGGGGCGACAACCTTGAGGATGATGCCGTGAGTTCGACCCAGCGCCCGCGCGCCTTCCGCATCCCCGCCGCCGACTCGCCGGCCTCGAGCGAGGCCCTCGCGCCGATGCCGGCGGCGCCGGGCGGCGTCCGCATCGTCGAGGACCCGGTCGAGATCGTGGACGCGGCCGACGGCGTGCCGGTGCCGATGGCGAAGTCCCGTGGCGTCCCCTGGGGCGGCCTCCTGCTTTCGGCCGCGGGCGGGCTCGTGTCGCTCGGCGTCGGGCTCTCGGTCGAGCGGCTGATCGCCGACCTGTTCCAGGCCGCGCCCTGGCTCGGCGGCGTCGCCCTGGCGCTCCTGGCGCTGGCCGGGCTCGCGCTCCTGGCGATCGTGGTGCGTGAGCTGCGCGGGCTCTGGCGCGAGCGCAAGATCGAGCACCTGCGCCAGGCCGCGGTCACGGCGATCGCCACGCGCGACCACAGCGCGGCCCAAGGCGTGGTCCGCGACCTCTCGGCGTTCTATGCGGAACGCGTGGGGCTCGCGGCAGGCCGCCAGCGGCTGGAAGCCTCGGCGGACGCGATCCTCGACGTGGACGACCGCATCGGCCTCGCCGAGCACGAGTTGTTGAGCCCCCTCGACCGGCAGGCGCGCAACGCCATCGCCACCGCCGCCAAGCAGGTCTCGGGCGTCACCGCGCTGAGCCCGCGGGCGATCGTGGACGTTGCGTTCGTGGTCTTCTCCGCCGTGCGGCTTCTGCGCCGGATCGCGGCGATCTACGGCGGGCGCCCGGGCTTCCTCGGGTTCTTGCGTCTAGCACGCGCGGCCCTCACGCACCTGACCGTCACCGGCGGGATGGCGGTCGGCGAGAGCATGATCCAGCAGGTGCTCGGCTTGGGGATCGCGGCGCGGGTGTCGGCGAAGCTCGGCGAGGGCGTGCTGAACGGCCTGATGACCGCCCGCTTCGGCCTCGCGGCACTTGCGGTCTGCCGGCCCCTGCCGTTCGTGCGCGAGGCGCCGCCCCGGCTCTCGGACGTCGCCGGCGAACTTCTCCGCCCGGCCGACCCGGAGCCAAAGTAGCGGGAGACGTTAGGACTGCGCCCGCTTCTGCACCGCTTCGGCGTTGCGGCGGTTGGCGATGCGGGTGAACATGTTGCCTGTGTAGTCGGCGACCTTCGGCTTCTCGACGGCCACGAGTTGGGCCTCGAACGCCTCGATGCGCTTGAGCAGCGCGGCGTCGCCGAAGATCGAGCTGTTGAAGGAGGTGTGGGCGCGCTCGCCCAGCGCCGTCTGCACGGCCTCCAGTCGCGTCAGAAGCTCTTTTCGCGTCACGTCGATCTCCCGCGGGCCGGATCGCCCGTGATCCGAGGTCCATCAGCGCGGGCTTCGGTAAACGGGAGGTTAACCGGGCGCCTGCGGCCTGAGCGATGCGCTCACAGGTCCTTCATGAAGCCGGCGAGGCGCATCAGGCCCTCCGGCCACGGCCCGTGGCCGCTGGCGACGTTGACGTGGCCGGATTCGCCGGCATCCACCAAGGCCGAGCCCCAGGCGTAGGAGAAGTCCTCGGCACGCTCGTATCGGCAATAGGGATCGGTGCGGCTTGCCACCAGCAGGGAGGGGAACGGCAGCGGGTCGCGCGGCAGCGGTGCGAAGGCGCGCACGCTATCGGGCAGGTTCGGCGTCTCCTCGACGTCCGGCAGCGCCACGAACAGCGCCCCGACGACGCGGCCCTGGGGCAGCTTCGGAACCGCCTCGACGCAGGCGACGACGCCGAGGCTGTGCGCGATCAGGATGACGGGGCGCGTCGCCGCCGCGACCGCCTCGACGACGCGGCCGCACCACGCGTCGGGCTCCGGCGCATGCCAGGAATCCTGCTCGACGACGCGGGCGGTGGACATTCGGCTGGCCCAGCGCGCCTGCCAATGGCCTTCCTCCGAGCCGCCCAGGCCCGGAACGATCAGGATGTCGCAATCGGCGGTCTTCATGGCCGCGTCCCTACCCGCTCTCGGCGAAAGGGTCGAGAACGAAGAAAGGCGGCGCTTGCGGCGCCGCCTCTCCGATCGGTTCCCATATGGGTTTGCTTCAGAGACGGTGGGCCGTCCGGTCGTCGCCGTGGTGCTCGGGCTCGGCCTTGAGGCCGGCCTTCTGGGCCGCCGTCTGGATGTTGTCCGGGTCGAGGGCGGTCTCAACGAACTCCCGGCCGCGGTTGGTGAACTCGCGTGCGTAGCGCAGGCCCTGGTCGCGGACCTCGTCGGCGTAGGGTCCGATGTTGCGGTCTTCCTGGCGGGTCCGAGGCAGCAGCGCGCCGAGCAGCAGGCCAGCGGCGACGCCCACCACGCCAACCAACAGCGGGTTCTCGGTGACGAACTGCTCCACCGCCGTGCGGCTGCGCTCGAGCTTGTCGCTGCCCCGCACCACCACGTCGTCGATCTTGCGCATGTGGTCGCGGTGGACGCCCGAGACCCAATTGCGGGCCTCGTCCGCAGCACCGCCGAGGCGGTCGCGCACGTCGTCCGCGAGATCCGAAGCGCGATCCCGCGTCCGGTCGGCGAAGTCCGCCGCGCGGTCGGCGGCATCGCTTGCCGCAGCGCGGGCCTTGTCGGCCACGTCGCCGACCTTGCCGGCGACATCCGGGCCAGGGCCGGCTTGGTGATCGTGCGGAGAGGCGTCGTGACGGCCGATCGGGTCGCGCAGCCCCGCGGGGTCGGGCCACAGGGTATGGTCGGCCGCCTTCGCATGCGGATCGAGGTGGACCGGATCCAGGCCGGCGGCATGCAAACCGGCCTCGACTTTCGCGGCGGCGCGCCGCGCGATGTCGTCGGGAAGATGGTTGTCGGTGGCGGCCGACTTGCTCGTGTCGCCCAGGCTCGTGTTGCTCATGGCGTGATCCTTCAGAACTCTTACGCGGCTGGCAAAACCCGCTAGGGGCCAATCCGAGGGGTCGGTCGGGGCGTCGGCCCGCGCTGTGCGAAGCGGCGTCCCGTCAGGCGCGGGTCTCGTCCAACAGCGGCGGCTTCGGCTGGCGGGTGGGCAGGTCGGGATCGTAGGCGCGGGCGGCGCCGTCGTTCAGGACCGGCACGCGCTCGGCGGAGGCGTGCGTCCGTCGGCGGTTGGCGTCCTGGGACATCCGATGCATCAACCAGCCGACGCCGGCCGCGATCAGCAGGACCGGCACGGGGTTCCGGCGGACAGCCTCGAGCGCTCCGTCGTAGGCACCGCTGACGGCGGGGGCGCGGCGGGCGTTGCCGAGCATCTCGTCGACCAGGCTCGAAACCGAGAGGCGGCCCTGAATGCGTTCGATGGTCTCATCGAGGCGCGCGCGGCTCGCCTCGATGTCCCGCTCCATCTCATTCATCGAACTCATCCGGACACTCTCTCGGAAAGGGCGCGGGCGTCCTGGCGGACCTGCCGGCCTGTGCGGGTGGGGGCGAGCGTCGAGAACGACAAGGCGCTGCGTCCCCAGAGCGCCATCCCGATCGCGAGCACCAGGAGGACGCCGCCGACGATCAGGGCCGACAGCCACTCGGAGCCGACGATGGTGGCGAGCCACTTCACGAAAGCGCCGATCAGCACCAGCAGGGCGACGACGGAGAACACCGCAGAGGCCATGAGGCAGACGATGCCGACGATGAGCGAGCGGACGTTCTTCGCCATCTCGGCGCGGAACAAGGCGATTTCCTTGCGGGCGAGATCGTTGGTCTCACGCAGGGCATCGCCGATGAGGCTCTGGATGCTGCCGGCGGGGGAGCCGGAGGAGGAGCCCGGAGGCGGGGTGTGCGATCCGTTCGACATGGACGTGCCGATCAAGCGCGGAAGCTGTCGCGCGCGTCGCCTTCCGGCGGCAGGCTCGACGACTTGATGAAGCGGGCGGCGATGAAGCCGGCCACGAAGGTCCCGACCGCAACCGCCACCGGCGCGCGGCGGGCGAAGGCTTCGGCCTCTCCGTAGAAGTCGGCGAAGCTGCGCGACTCGATCGAGCCGCCGAGCTGGCTCAAGCCGTCGGCCGCGCTGTCGAAGAACGCCTTGATGTTCGGGCGATCCTCGAAGTCCTTGCTCGAATCTCGAAGGGTCTTGGCGAGGTCGTGGACCGATTGGGCCGCGTCGTTCTTGCGACCCTCGACGAAGGTCTGGGCTTGGAGCCGGGCGGCATCCATCAGTCCGCGGCCGCGTTCGGCCGCGACATCGGCGATCCCCTCGACATCGCCCTTCAGGCCGCGCCATTCGGCCTGCTCGCTCGCGGCGGCGTGGGCCGGATCGGGGTGGGGGATCTCGGACGCAGCCATGAGCGGGACTCCTTCGTACACGGGTCTTGGAGGGCGATGTTCGCCTGAGTAACATCGCCCGCGTCCGCGGGTTCCGGGGACGGCCGCGCGAACGACGGGTCAGGCGCCGTTCAGGCGTGTTCGGCCAAGGTTCGCGCCTGTCTCCGACGCCCCGCGCGGCGGGGACGGGCGCCGGGACAGGCCTCGGATTTCGTCTTGAGGGCTGCAAACGATCGCTTGACCCGCAGCGGTCATTCGCGCTTGGCTAACCCTACGGATCGCCGGGAACTCTCGCGCGTTCACGGATGGCAAGAAACGTTGACGTTGCGCGTTCCACGCCGGCGCGCTTGAGGATCCGGAGCCCACCTGAGTGGCACGCCTTGTGATCGTATCGAACCGCGTTGCGGTTCCGGAAGAAGGCGGCAAGGCGGTCGCCGCCGGCGGCCTCGCCGTCGCCGTGAAGGAGGCCTTCACCGCCTACGAGGGATTGTGGTTCGGGTGGAGCGGCAACATCAGCGAGGAGCCCTCAGAGGAGCCGACGCTGATCGACCGCGACCGCGTCCAGTACGCGGTGGTCGACCTCTCGCCGCAGGACCACGAAGAATACTACGCCGGCTTCGCCAACCGGGCCTTGTGGCCGATCATGCACTACCGGCTCGGGCTCGGTATCTTCTCGCGCTCGGATTATGCCGGGTATTGCCGCGTCAACCGCATCTTCGCGCGTGCGCTGGCCAAGCTCGTCCAGCCCGACGACATCATCTGGGTGCACGACTACCACCTGCTGCCGATGGCGGCTGAGTTGCGCGGCCTCGGGCTCTCGAACCCGATCGGCTACTTCCACCACATCCCGTGGCCGGCCGCCGACGTGTTCAACACGCTGCCGGCCAGCAACGACCTGCTCCGCGCCATCGCCGACTACGACCTGATCGGCCTGCAGACCGACCCGGACGTGCAGAACCTGTCGCGCAACCTGATCGACACGCTCCGCGCGATCCCCCTCGGCGGCGGCTCGCTGATGGTCGACGGCCGGCGCACCCGGATCCGCAGCTTCCCGATCGGTATCGACGTCGCCGGCTTCAAGGACGCGGCGGAGAAGGCCGGCTCGAACAAGGTGGTCCGCGAGACGATGGCCGGCCTGCGCACGCGCAAGCTGCTGATCGGCGTCGACCGGCTCGACTATTCCAAGGGCGTGCCCGAGCGGATGGAGGCGGTGGAGCGCTTCTTCGCCTCCAACCCCGACCAGCGCGGCAACGTCACCTACATCCAGATCACGCCGAAATCGCGCAGCGAGGTGCCCGAGTACGAGCAGCTCTCGCGCACCGTCAACGAGACGGTCGGCGAGATCAACGGCGCGCTCGGAGACCCGGCCTGGACGCCGATCCAGTACGTGACCAAGGCCTATCCTCGGCCGGTGCTCGCGGGCCTCTACCGCGCCGCCCGCGTCGGTCTCGTCACGCCGATGCGCGACGGCATGAACCTCGTCGCCAAGGAATATGTCGTCGCCCAAAGCGAGGACGATCCGGGCGTGCTGGTCCTGTCCAAGTTCGCCGGCGCGGCGCGACAATTACCCGAGGCGCTGATGGTGAACCCCTACGACCGCTTCGAGGTCGCCGAAGCGATCCGGACGGCTCTCTACATGCCGCGTAGCGAGCGGCTGGAGCGCTGGAAGCCGATGGTCGAGCGCATGACCCGCGAGGACGTCGACTGGTGGGCGCGAAACTTCCTCTCGGAACTCGAGAACTTCCGCACCGTCGAGCGCGAGCCGCCGACGACGGCCGCGGCGGCGGAGTAGGCTTGAGGCGAGTAGCTTTGGGTCACGATCGGGCGCGCCGCACAGCCCATTCGCCCCGGCGACTTGATCCGGGAACACGGATGCGTCCACACCGGCTCCGGGCCGGGGGGACCATCGCATGTCGGATTTTCGTATGATCGCCGTCGACGACGGCGTGCCGACGCCGTTGGGCGCCCACTTCGACGGACGCGGCGTCAACTTCGCCCTGTTCTCCGAGCACGCGACCGCGGTCGATCTCTGCCTGTTCGAGCCGGGCGAGCGCCACGAGAGCCGGACGATCCGGCTTCCCTGCCGCAGCGACGACGTCTGGCATGGCTACCTGCGCGGCGTCCTGCCGGGGCAGCTCTACGGCTATCGCGTTCACGGCCCATGGGAGCCCGCGCGCGGTCACCGCTTCAACCCGTCGAAGCTCGTCCTTGACCCCTATGCCCGTGAGATCCGCGGACGCATCCGCTGGCACGACGCCCTCTACGGCCACCGCCGCGGCCTGCAGCGCGAGGACCAGATCGACCGGCGCGACAGCGCGGTCTACATGCCGAAATCGGTCGTCACCGCGCCCGAGGTTCCGAACCTCGCGCTGCAGCCGATCCGCAGGCCGCTGTCCGAGACGGTGATCTACGAGGCGCACGTCAAGGCGCTGACGATGACCCATCCGGCGGTGCCGGAAGCCGAGCGCGGCACCTACGCGGCGCTGGCGCATCCGGCCATCGTCGAGCACCTGTGGAAGCTCGGCGTCACCGCCCTCGAGCTGCTGCCGATCCAGGCCTTCGCCGACGACCGCTTCCTCGTCGAGAAGGGGCTGGTGAACTTCTGGGGCTACTCGCCACTCGGCTACTTCGCGCCCGATCCGCGCTACCTCGGCGACGGCGGGCTCGGCGGCCTCAAGGCGGCGATCCGCGAGCTGAACGCCGCCGGCATCGAGACGATCCTCGACGTGGTCTACAACCACACCGCGGAGGCCGACCATACCGGCCCGACCCTGTCGTTCCGCGGCATCGACAACGCGAGCTACTACAAGCTCGATCCGGCGAACCCCCGCCGCGACGTCGACTGCACCGGTTGCGGCAACACCCTCGACGTCGCCCACCCGCGGGTGATGCAGATGGTGCTGGATTCGCTCCGGCACTGGGCGACGGCCTACGGCATCGCCGGCTTCCGCTTCGACCTCGCCACCAGCCTCGGCCGGTCGCCCTCCGCGTTCTCGGCGCAGGCCGCGTTCTTCCAGGCGGTGGCGCAGGACCCGGTGCTCGCCCAGGTCAAGATGATCGCCGAGCCCTGGGACCTCGGCGAGGACGGCTACCGGCTCGGCGGCTATCCGCGCGGCTGGAGCGAGTGGAACGACCAGTTCCGCGACGCCGCCCGCAGCTTCTGGCGGGGCGACGCCGGCCAGCTCGCCAAGCTGACGCAGGGGCTGACCGGATCGCGCGAGGTGTTCGCGCCCTCTCGCCGCTCCCCGCTCGCCAGCATCAACTTCGCTGCGACCCATGACGGCTACACGCTGGCCGACGTGGTCGCCTACGAGGAGAAGCACAACGCAGGGAACGGCGAGGATAACCGCGACGGGCACGGCCACAACGTGTCGCGCAACTACGGCGTCGAAGGGCCGACCGACGATCCCGCGATCCGTGCCGTCCGCACCCGGCAGGTGCGCAACCTGCTCGCCACCGTGATGCTGGCCCAGGGCGTGCCAATGCTGCTGATGGGCGACGAGCGCTCGCGGACGCAAGCGGGCAACAACAACGCCTACTGCCAGGACAACGCGACGAGCTGGATGGACTGGTCGACCGATCCCGACCCGGACCTCGGCACGTTCGTTTCCAACCTGACGCGCCTACGCAGGGAGCGGCCGGCCCTGCGCCGACGCGCGTTCTTCGACGGCGCGCCGGTCGCGCCCGGGGGGAGCCTGCGCGACGTGCACTGGCTGTCGCCCTGCGGTGCGGAGATGGACTCCGAGGCCTGGGCCGACGAGAGCCGGCGGGCCTTCGGGATGCAGATCGGCAACGACCTCGACCGCGGCCGTATCCTGATCCTGATCAACGCCGACCAAGGCCCTTGCGACTTCCGCCTCGCAGCGGTGGTCGGCGGCCCGTGGCACCCGGTCTTCGACAGCACCGCCGCGACAGGCGCCGTCCCGCCGGACGCCCCCGGCTACGCATCAAGCGCCGTCGTCCCGCTCCAAGGCCGCGCGATCCTGGTGCTCGCCGAGGGCGAGGCGGAACCCGCGCAGCCGTCAGGCCGGTTCGTCGCCGCTTGAGGCCGGCCGCCGATTCCGTCTCGCAGCCGCTTCAGTGATCGTGGCCGCAATCCGGGCCGTGCACGTGAGGAGCGTGATCGTGGGCATGCTGGTCGTGCCAGTGATCGTCATGCCCGTGGTCGTCATGCGCGTGTGCCGCATGATCGTGATGGTCGTGCGAATGGTCGTGGCCGCAGGTGCTGTGATCGTGGGCCATGCGCTCGGGGCGGAAGGCGCGATCGACTGGGGTCGCCGTGCAGCCCTGGCCGCGGACGAGCTCCGCCGTGGCGGGCGTCGCCGGGACGTGGAGGATTTCGGCGCCGATCTCGGCCGCGACGTGGTTGCCGCCGAGCTGCCAGGCGAGGCGCATCAGGCGGGCTGGATTCTCGGCGCGAACCTCGAGCAGCGCCTCCGGGGCGGCCTTCACCGCGACGAGGCGACCGTCGTCGAGGCGCAGGGCGTCTCCGTCCTCGAGGGCGGCGGCCTTCGCCAGCGCCAGGTCGATATGCAGGCCGCCGGCGCTGTGTAGGTGCCCGCGCTGCGCCTGACGCCCGGCATGGTCGAGGCTGATCGTGTCGACGACCGCATCGGGGCGGACCGCGGCCCGGCGGACGATCGTGGTGGCTCTCGGCATGGCACCCTCTCTCAGGCGATGGTCGCGACGGATGGGGTCGCCGATTTCGGAAACCCGCTTCCGCAGGCTCTTAACCCGCGCCGTGCGCCGTGCCGAGGGCATTTCGCGGCGTCGATGGCCCGAGCCGGAGCAGATCGGAGTCTTGAACCGGGGCGCCGCACCCTGGAGACAAGCTCGGCTTTTCGGCTACTGCCCGCATCCCGGCGGAACCTTGGCCGTGTCATGTGCATTTCATGGTGGATAAGGCTAAGCTCGGACCGCACCATCACCACGGCGAAACGCCGGATCGGATGCACAAGGGAGTCTCGGAACTCATGAAGAAGCTCATCGCCGCCGCCCTCGCCGGCACCCTCGCCCTCTCGGTCGGCGCCTGCAACACGCCGCAGGACCGCGCGCTTGGTGGCGCCGGCCTCGGCGCACTGGCAGGCGCCGCGATCGGCGGAGCCGCCACCGGCCGAGCCGGCGGCGCGCTGGCCGGTGCCGCGATCGGTGGTGCGGGTGGCGCCATCGTCGGCGCCTCGACGGCGCCGCGCTGCCCCTACGGCACCTACCGCGACGCCTACGGCGACGTGTACTGCCGCTGAGGCTTCGCCGCCCCGGCACTGAAGCAGGATGGAGGAGGGCCGGAGCCGAACGCTCCGGCCCTTCCGCGTTTCGGACGGAGCCTGTATCCCCGGCGGCCTGTCGTCGGCGGAACGCTTCGAGGTCCGCCGGCATCGCAAAAAGGCCAGCCGGTGACCGTGCCGCATCTCCAAGACAACCCCGCCGGGTCCCGATGAATTCGGGGATCTGGGGCAAGCTCGGCGGCGCCGGGATCGGCCTCGCGATCGGCGGCCCCCTCGGGGCGCTCGCGGGCGGGCTCGCCGGGCACTATCTCGTCGACCGCGAGGGCGCGCTGTTCGGCCCGATGCCGCGGGACGTGGTCTTCACCACCGGCCTCGTGGCGCTCGCCGCCAAGATGGCGAAGTCCGACGGCGTGGTCACGCCCTCCGAGGTCGAGGCCTTCGGCAAGGTGGTGCAAGTCGGCGAGGCGGAGCGCGCCCGCGTCACCCGCCTGTTCGACCTCGCGAAGCGCACGACCAACGGCTACGAGGCCTATGCCCGCCAACTCGCCAACGCCTTCCACGACGAGCCGTCCCTGCTGGAGGACGTCCTCGACGGCCTGTTCCACATCGCCACCGCCGACGGGGCGATCCATCAGGCCGAGGAAGCCTATCTCCGCGCCGTCGCCGAGATCTTCGGGTTCGACGACATCGCGTTCCGCCGCATTGCCGCCCGGCACGTGCGCCTGGCCGACGACCCCTACCTCGTCCTCGGGCTGGAGCACGGCGCCGACCCGGCCGCGGTGAAGGTCCGCCACCGGCAGCTCGTGGCCGAGAACCATCCCGATCGCGCGATCGCCCGCGGCCTGCCGCCCGAGGCGGTGGCGATCGCCACCAAGCGCCTCGCCGCGATCAACGCCGCCCACGACCGGATCCTCGCGGAAAGCGGCGTCCGTCTGGAAGGCGGTGCGGCATGACGCCGGACAGCCCGCTAGCCACCCGCATCCAGCCCTCGCCGAACCATGGCGAGCGCCTTGGCAAGCGGCCGGACATGCTGATCCTGCACTACACCGGCATGGACGGCGCGGCCGCCGCGCTGCAGCGGCTCGCCGACCCGATCGCCGAGGTCTCGGCCCATTACGTCGTGCTGGAAGACGGCACGATCCTGCAGATGGTGCCGGAGGGCCGCCGCGCCTGGCATGCCGGCCGGGCGTCCTGGCAGGGCGAGCGCGACGTGAACTCGCGCTCGCTCGGCATCGAGATCGTCCATCCCGGTCATGTCGGCGGCCTGCCGCCCTACCCTGAGGCGCAGGTCGCGGCGGTGACCGCGCTCGCCCGCGACATCGTCGTGCGCTGGGCGATCCCGGCGGACCGGGTGCTCGCCCATTCCGACATCGCTCCCGACCGCAAGGAGGATCCGGGCGAGAACTTTCCCTGGCGCCGGCTCGCGGCCGAGGGCGTCGGCCATCACGTGCCGGAGGTGCCTCTGCGCGACGGTCGCTTCTTCGCCGAAGGCGATGCGGGGCAGCCGATCGAGGCGCTGCAGGCGATGCTCGCGCTCTACGGCTATGACCAGCCGGTGACGGGCACGTTCGATCCGCACATGCGGGCGGTCGTCACCGCCTTCCAGCGCCATTTCCGGCAGGCGCGCGTGGACGGCATCGCCGACGCCTCCACCATCACGACGCTCCGGGACCTGATCGCGTCGCGTCCGACCTGAAGGAGGCTCATGCCCCGCCATCACCGCCCAAGCGCCGTGCCGGCCGGCCTCGTGCTGCTGGCCGCCCTCGCCACTCCGGCGTTCGCCCAGGATGCCCGGACGGGTGCGGCCAAGCCCAGCGCGATCTGCCCGGACCTGCCCGATCTCGGCGGGACGCTGCGGCGGGCACGGGTCGTGGCGGAGGGGGGCGTCGCGTTCGTCCGGTCGGCCGACGCGGACCCGGCTTGCCCGAGCCTCGCGCCCACCTGTCGCGAGAAAGCCTTCCTCGTCGCCGGCAACGGCGTGATCCGCGGCGCGTCGAGCGGCGCCTTCGCCTGCGCGTCCTATGTCGGCGCGACGGGCCAGATCCGATCCGGCTGGTTGCCGGAGCGGGCGCTGGCCGACGACGCGCCCGCGACGGTCGGCCTCGACGACTGGATCGGCACGTGGATGAGCGGGCCGGAGCAGACCGTTACGATACGGCGCAAGGGCGAACGCCTCGTGCTATCGGGGACGGCATCCTACGGGACCCAGGACCCGGAACGGGTGAAGCGCGGGGCGATCAACATGGGTTCGTTCGAGGCCGAACTCGCTCCCGACGGCCAGGACATCGCCTGGACCGACGGCGACAAGGCCGTGATCCCCGGCTTCCGCCCGGACGAGGTGAGCCGTTGCAGCGTCCGGATGCGGCTGATGCCGCCGGACCTCGTCGCGGAGAGCAACGGGGCCTACGGCGGCATGAACGTCACGTTCAGTGGGGTCTACCGCCGGGGCGGCTAGCTGGCGGGGCTCAAGCCCGGCCGTGCAGCTCCGCCTCGCGCCCGTCCGTGGCCGTGTCGGCATGCACCTCGCCGCGGGTACGCCACAGGCTGTAGAGGATGCCGACGGTGAGCAGCACCACCGTGACCGCGAGCGACACCCACGGCGGCACGTCAACCAGGCCGAAGGTGTCGGCGACCACGATCTTCGTGCCGATGAAGATCAGGATAAAGGCGAGCGCGGTCTTGAGGTAGGCGAAGCGATCGACCATCGCGGCGAGCGCGAAGTAGAGCGCCCGCAGGCCCAGGATCGCGAAGATGTTGGACGTGTAGACCACGAAGGTGTCCGTGGTGATCGCGAAGATCGCCGGCACGCTGTCGACCGCGAAGATCACGTCGGCGCCGTTGACCAGAACCAGGGCGAGCGCCAGCGGGGTGAGCCAAAGCGCGGTCTTGCCTGTCCGCGGATCAGCCTTGCGAACCATGAAGTGCTGGCCGTGAAGCTCGGGCGTGATGCGCAGCTTCGCCCGCAGCCAGCGCACGGCGGCATGATCCTGAAGGTCGCCGGCATCCTCCTCCTTGGAGAACAGCATCTTCAGGCCGGCATAGATCAGGAAGGCGGCAAACAGCGACAGGACCCAGGCAGCCTGGTGCACCAGCGCGGCGCCAAGCCCGATCATCAACCCGCGCAGCAGCACCGCGGCGAGGATGCCCCAGACCAGCACACGGTGCTGGGCGGCGAGCGGGATGCCGAGGGCCGAAAGGATGACCGCGATGACGAAGACGTTGTCCATCGACAGCGACTTCTCGACCACGAGGCCGGTGACGTATTCCTGGGCGGGCTGGGCGCCGAGATACCACCAGATCCAGCCGCCGAAGGCGAGGCCGAGGCTGAAGTAGAAGGCGGTGAGGAGCAGGCTCTCCTTCACGCCGATCTCGTGCTCCTTGTCGCGGTGGAGCAGGCCGAGGTCGAAGGCGAGGAGGGCCGCGACCAGGGCGTGGAACCCGAGCCACATCCAGATCGGCTTGCCGAGCCACTCGACGTATAGGAAATCGACCATTCGCGGGACCGTGATGCTTCTTTTGCAAGGAAAGCATCGGCTCCGACATCACGGAAGCATCTTGAGAGAGCATCCCGCCAGAGGGGCCCGCAGCCGATGAGCCGCAGTTAGAGACGCGAACGCGGCGAATCAAGGGCGGCCCAAACCGGGTTCGGGCGCCGCTGCCATGCCTTGACAGCGCGGGCGAACCGACGCCTTCCGCTGCCATGGACATTCGAGAGGACGACGTGGCGCGAGAAGACGCCCTCCAAGAGACAGTGGCGATCGTTGGCGGCGGCCCTGCCGGGCTGGCGGCAGCCGAGGTGCTGTCGGCCGCCGGGCACGCGGTGGGGGTCTACGAGCGGATGCCGTCGGTCGGCCGCAAGTTCCTGCTCGCCGGCCGCGGCGGGCTGAACCTCACCCACAGCGAGCCCGCGCCGGACTTCCTGCGCCGATACCATCCGTCGGGCAGCTTGGGCCGCGCGATCGAGGCGTTCCCACCCGATGCCCTGCGCGCCTGGTGCGAGGATCTGGGCGAGCCGACCTTCGTCGGATCGAGCGGGCGGGTCTTCCCGAAGGCGTTCAAGGCCTCGCCGCTGCTGCGGGCGTGGCTGCGCCGTCTCGAGGCTTCTGGCGTCCGCATCCACACAAGGCACCGGCTCGCGGCGTTCGAGGACGGCACCCTGGTGTTCGAGACGCCGGAGGGGAAGAGCTGGACGCGGCCGAAGGCGGTGCTGCTGGCGCTGGGCGGCGCGAGCTGGCCCCGGCTCGGCTCGGACGGGGCCTGGGTGCCGATGCTGGAGAACCTCGGCGTGGCCGTCGCGCCCCTGCGGCCGGCCAACGCGGGCTTCGCGGTGGCGTGGTCCGAGCACTTCCGCGAGCGGTTCGCCGGGCAGCCGCTGAAGCGGATCGGGCTTGCCGCCGACGGCGTGATCGTGCGCGGCGAGGCGGTGGTCACCGAAGACGGGATCGAGGGCGGCGCGATCTACGCGGTGTCGCGGGCCTTGCGCGCGATGATCGAGCGTAAAGGCGCGGCCCGCCTCGTGCTCGACCTGCGCCCCGACCTGACGTTGAGGGCGCTGGCCGACCGGCTGTCCGACCCGCGGCCCGGCGAATCGATGGCCACCCGCCTGCGCAAGGGGGCCGGCCTGTCGCCAGTCGCGGCGGGGGTCTTGCGCGAGTCGGCGGGCGTCGCATTGCCGGCCGATCCGGATGCGCTCGCCGGGCTGATCAAGGCCGCGCCGTTGCGCCTGCACGCCATGGCCTCAATGGAGCGCGCGATCTCCACCGCCGGCGGGGTCGGCCTCAGTGGGCTCGACGCGGGCTTCATGGTCCGCAAGCGGCCCGGCCTGTTCGTGGCGGGCGAAATGCTCGACTGGGAGGCGCCCACCGGCGGCTACCTGCTCCAGGGCGCGATCAGCAGCGGCCGGGCGGCGGCGGCCGGGATGGCGGCCTGGCTCGCCGAAGATCGGGGCACGAGCGCCGCATGATCCCCTGGGAGAACCTCGATACCGCCTCGATCCCCGGCGACGGCGGCACCCTGCGGCTGCGGCGGCGGGGCACCGAGTTCTCGATCATGCTTGGCCAGAACGAGCTGATGAACAGCCGCCTCAGCGGCTCCGAGGAGGCGCTGGCGACGCTGGCCTGCGGCAGGATCGCATCGCGAAAGGCGCCGCAGGTGCTGATCGGCGGGCTCGGCATGGGCTTCACCCTGCGCGCGGCGCTGGGCACGCTGCCTCCGGGGGCGGCGGTGACCGTCGCCGAGCTCGTGCCGGCGGTGGCCGCCTGGGCGCGGGGGCCGCTCGCAGGCGTGTTTTCCGGCATCCTCGACGA
Organism: Methylobacterium sp. WL12; assembly: GCF_008039475.1. Taxonomy (NCBI): domain Bacteria; kingdom Pseudomonadati; phylum Pseudomonadota; class Alphaproteobacteria; order Hyphomicrobiales; family Methylobacteriaceae; genus Methylobacterium; species Methylobacterium sp. WL12. Next base: position 34,691 of record NZ_VRUW01000038.1, read on the forward strand.
TCCCCGCGTGTCCCTGCGAGAGATCGACGTGGCGCGCGCGATCGCCGAGCGGCCCGCTGCATGGGACGCCATCCTGCTCGACGTCGACAACGGGCCGGACGGCCTGACACGGGCCTCCAACGACAGGCTCTACGACGCGGCAGGCCTCGGCGCCGCCCGCGCCGCCCTGCGCCCGGGCGGCATCCTCTCGGTCTGGTCGGCAGGGCCCGACCGCAGCTTCAGCCGCCGCCTGCACGATGCCGGCCTGAGCGTCGAAGAGGTCTCCACCCGCGCCAACGGTCGAAAGGGCGGCGCCCGCCATGTGATCTGGCTCGGGGTGCGCTCCGGCCGCGGCTGACTAGCGACTCCCGTTTCTGGCCCCTCTCCGTCATCCCGGGGCTGCGCAGCAGACCCCGGGATCCAGAGCCGCCGACGGTGCCGGGATCGAGCGCGACCTGCGGCTCTGGATTCCGGGCTCGCCTTCGGCACCCCGGAATGACGAGGATGGGGGAGACGCGATCGACCATTTGGATTCGACAGCTACGATCCGCCGCCTTCTCAGGCGATCGTCACATCCGGGCGCAGAATCCGACCATGCCGGTAGACTCGGACGGGCAAGAGGCGGTCGCCGTGCCGTCGGCGCCTTGCGAGAAGACCGGGGCGCCGGCCTTGAGGCAGTAGGCCGAGACGAAGACCTCGCCGCTCGCGCAGGCGATCGCGCAGCCGGAGGCCGGGCAGGTCTCGCTGCGCACCGCCCGGAACGGTGTCGCGGGAGCCGCGGCGGGCAGCGCGGCTGCGGCAGGCCCCGCCGGACCGGCCTCCCCTTTCGAACCAGGTTCCCCCTTCGGACCGGCTTCGCCTTTGGCGCCAGCCTCGCCTTTGGGACCCGCTTCACCCTTGAGACCCGGCTCCCCCTTGGACCCGGCCTCGCCTGCCGGGCCGGCCGGCCCGGGAAGTCCCGCCACGCCCTGCGGGCCAGGCTCGCCGCGCACACCGGTCTCTCCCTTGGCGCCGGCCTGGCCCTCGGGGGCGCAGTTGGCGATCACCGCCTCGCGCTCGTCCTCGTCGCTCTTGAGGGACACGACGCAGCTGCCCGGGCGGTAGGGCAGACGGAAGAGGAAGCGGCCGCGAGAATCGGCCATCACCGACACGTCCTCGTCCATCACCACGACGGCGCCGCCCTTGCGGACCGAGCCCGAGATCCGCAGGTCGCCGGCCTCGATGCGGGCGTCGTAGACCATGATCGGCTGTGACGGCGCCTGAGGCCGCCGCGCCCGCGGGCGGGGGGCCGGCGCGGGCTTCGTCTCGGCGCCCGGAACCGCCGCCGGCTGCTGGGCCTCGGCGGCCCCGGCGAGGACGAGACAGCCGACGAGCAACGTGGCGGCGCGCACGAGACGAAGGGTCATGGTCGGACGATTCCTACCGCCGGATCGCGCGGCGGCGGGACATTGCCGCTTGGCCGCCGCCGGGGTCAACCCTGGGTTTCGGGACGGCGGTCGTCGCCTCGTACACAACCGTCCACAGGCCAAGTCGCTGCGCAAGCGAGACTATTTCGTGGAGCTACGAAACCGTTTGAAAATGTTCTTGTTTTGTTCCTATCTGGCGTCATGTCGGAGCTGGATCGGGATGGAGCCCTCGCGTGACGAACCGGAGGAACGGGCGCCCTCCCCGGCGGAACGGATCGCCGCGTTGCGGGTGCGCCTGGACGCGGAGCGCCGGTCCGATGCGGGCGGCGTGCTCCCCTTCGGCGTCGCCGACCTCGACGCGCGGCTTCCCGGGGGTGGGCTCGGCCTCGGCCTCCTCCACGAGGTCGCCCCCGAGGGCTCGGGCGACGAGGCCTCCGCCCTGGGCTTCGTCCTGGCGCTGGTCGCCCGCCATCTCGCGCGCGCGGCCGGGGATGCCCTCCTCGTCGTCGCCCCCGGCCATCCGATTCCCTACGGCCACGGCCTCGTCGGCCTCGGGCTCGATCCAGGGCGCCTGCTGCTGCTCGAGGCCGAGGCGGACGCCGTCGTGTTCGGCGCCCTCGAGGACACGCTGCGGGCCGGGCAGCTCGCGGCGGTGGCGGGGCTCGTCGCGGATGGGCTTCCGCTGAAGCCGGGCCGTCGCCTGCAACTGGCCGCCGGTTCCTTCGGCACCTCGCCGCCCCTTCTGCTGATCCTGCGGCCTTTCCGGGCCGCCCTGCCGAACGGCGCAGCGACGCGCTGGCGGATCGCGGCCGGCGGCGCGGCGCGCGACCGGTTCGGCTGCACCCTGCGTCCCCGTTGGCGCGCACGGCTCGACCGCTGCCGCAACGGCCGGCCGGGCGACTGGCTCCTGGAGTGGGATCATGCCGCGCATCGTTTCGATCTGCCTGACGGACTGGCCCGTCGCGCGCCTGATGCGTGCGGGGGCTACGCCGGATGACGGCCTGCCCCTGGTGATCGCCGCCGCCGGAGCCGGCGGCCTGCGGCTCACCGCCGTGAACCCGGCCGCCGCCGCGCTCGGCCTGCGGCGCGGCGAGCCGCTGGGCCGCGTGCGCGCACGCCTCTCCACCCCGCTTCACGTCCACCCGGCCGACCCGGCGGCCGACGCGGCGGCGTTCGCCAGGCTCTGCCTCTGGGCGCAGCGCTACACGCCGAGCGTCGTGCCCTTCGGCCCGGCCGAGGCCTGCGACGGCCTCTACCTCGACGTCACGGGGGCGGACCACCTCATGGGCGGCGCGGACAAGCTGGTCGCAGACCTCGCCGCCCGCTTGGCCCGCGCCGGCATACCGGCACGGATCGCCGTGGCGGAGACCCCCGGCGCGGCCTTCGCCCTGGCTCGCCACGGGCGCGAGGAGATGGCATGCGTCCCCTCGGACGAGACCGAGCAGATCCTGAGGCCGCTTCCGGTCGAAGCCCTGCGCTGCGAGCCCGCCGTTGCCGTCGCCCTGAAGCGGCTCGGGCTTCGCCGCATCGGCGCCCTCCTCGACGCGCCCCGCCCGCCCCTGGCGCGCCGTTTCGGCGAAGCCCTGCTCCTGCGCCTGGACCAGGCGACGGGCCGCCGCCCCGAGCCCCTTAGCCCAATCTCCGAACCCGTGCGTTACGGCGCCGCCCGCGGCTTCCTCGATCCGGTCGGGAGCCAGGAGATCGTCGTCGCGACGGCGCGGCGGCTGATGGCCGAGATCGCGCCGCGCCTGGAGGCGGACGGCCTCGGCGCCCGCGGCGTGCGCCTGTCGCTGCACCGGGTCGACGACGTGGTGCGCGCCCTCGACCTCGGCCTGTCAGAGCCGAGCCGCTGCCCGGACCACGTGGCCCGCCTGCTGCAGCTCCGGCTCGAACGGCTCGGCTCGGGCCTCGATGCCGGCTTCGGCTTCGAGACCGTCCGCCTCGACGTGGCCGCCACCGGTCCGATGCCCGGCCGCCAGGCCGCCCTCGACACCGGACCCGTGCCCCCCGGCGCGCGCATCGCCGGCCTCGCCGACGCCCTGCGCCAGCGCTTCGGCCGCCCGGTGATCCGCCTGTTGCCGCGCGCGAGCCACGTGCCCGAGCGCGCCGACCGCATCGCGCCCTGGCGCACGGAATCTTGTCGCCCCGAACCTTGGCGTGTCGAGCGCGTCGTCCTGCACTGGCCCGATCCCGATGCCGGGATCGGGCCACGCCCGCTGGTGCTGTTCGACCGAGGCGAGGCTGCCGAGGACGTGATCGCCCTGGTGCCGGAGGGGCCGCCCCGCCGCTTCCGCTGGCGCTCCCGCCTCCACAGGATCGCCCACGCCGAGGGGCCGGAGCGGATCGCACCCGAATGGTGGCGCGAGGCCGGCATCCCCCGCGACTACTACGTCGTCGAGTGCGAATCCGGCCGCCGGCTCTGGCTCTACCGCGACGGCCCGAACCTTCCCGAGCGGCCGGCCGCATGGTTCGTGCACGGGCTGTTCGCGTGACGGGGGGGACTTACGCGGAACTGGCCGTCTCCACGAACTTCTCGTTCCTGCGCGGCGCCTCGCATCCGCAGGAATACGTCGAGCAGGCGATCGCCTACGGCCTCGACGCCATCGGCATCGCCGACCGCAACACCTTCGCCGGCGTGGTGCGCGCCTACGCGGCGGCGCGGGTGAAGCCGGCGCGCCCGGGCGCCGAGGACATTTGGAATATCCCGTTCCTGCCGGGCGTGCGGCTCGTCACCGAGGAGGGGTTCGAGGCGGTGACCTACCCGATGGACCGGGCCGGCTACGGCCGCCTGTGCCGGCTCCTGTCCACGGGCAACCGTCGGGTGCGCAAGGGCGAGTGCCGGTTCTCCTTCGCCGAGATGCTGGATGCGGCCGAGGGCCAGGTCTTCATCGCGATGCCCCCCGGCCGGCGGCCAGTGCCGCCGGCAAGCTTCTCCGCCCGGGTCGAGGCGCTGGCGGCCGCCGCCCCCGGCCGGGTCTGGCTCGGCGCGAGCCACCATCACCGCGGCGACGAACGCCGCCGGCTCGGGCTCCTGGCCGAGCTCGGCGACCGCCTCGGCGCACCGATGGTCGCGGTGTCCGACGCGCTCTACCACCATCCCGACCGGCGCCCTCTGCAGGACGTGATCGCCTGCATCCACGAGGGCTGCACCCTCGTGGAGGCTGGCTACCGCCTGGAAGCCAACGCCGAACGCCACCTCAAGCCGCCCTCCGAGATGGCGCGGCTGTTCGCCGACCACCCGGAGGCGCTGGCCGCGACGCGCGAGATCGTGGAGGCCTGCACGTTCTCGCTGGGCGAGCTGGTCTACGAATACCCGGACGAGCCGGTTCCGCCGGGGAAGACGGCGCAGGCGCACCTGACCGAGAAAGCCTGGGACCGGGCCCGCTGGCGTTTCCCTGACGGCATTCCCGATGCGGTCGCGAAGACGCTCGACGACGAGCTGAACCTCATCCGGAAGATGGATTACGCGCGCTACTTCCTCACCCTGTTCGACATCGTAGAATTCGCCCGCGACCGCGGCATCCTGTGCCAGGGGCGCGGCTCGGCCGCCAACTCCGTGGTCTGCTACTGCCTCGGCATCACCGCGGTCGACCCGACCCAGATCCGCCTGCTGTTCGCCCGCTTCATCTCCGAGAACCGCGACGAGCCGCCCGACATCGACGTCGACTTCGAGCACGAGCGCCGCGAGGAGGTGATCCAATACCTCTACGGCAAGTACGGCCGCGAGCGCGCCGCGATCTGCTCGACGGTGATCCACTACCGCCCGCGCTCGGCGATCCGCGAGGTCGGCAAGGTGCTGGGGCTGACCGAGGACCTCACCGCCGCGCTCGGCGAGACCGTGTGGGGGTCCTGGGGCAAGGACCTACCCGACAAGCATGTGGCTCAAGCGGGGCTCGACCCGGAGAACCCGGCGATCCGCCAGGCGGTGGACCTCGCGGTCTCGCTGGTCGGCTTCCCGCGGCACCTGTCGCAGCATGTCGGCGGCTTCGTGCTCACCCGCGGGCGCCTCGACGAGACCGTGCCGGTCGGCAACGCCGCGATGCCCGACCGCACCTTCATCGAATGGGACAAGGACGACATCGATGTGGTCGGCCTGATGAAGGTCGACGTGCTGGCGCTCGGCATGCTCACCTGCATCCGCCGGGGCCTCGAATTCCTCGCCCGCGACTACGGCCACGACTACCCGACCCTCGCCGACCTGCCGCAAGAGGAACCGGAGGTCTACGCGATGCTCTCGAAGGCCGATTCCGTCGGCGTGTTCCAAGTCGAGAGCCGGGCGCAGATGTCGATGCTGCCGCGGCTGAAGCCGAAGGCGTTCTACGACCTCGTAGTGCAGGTCGCGATCGTCCGCCCCGGCCCGATCCAGGGGGACATGGTGCACCCCTACCTGCGGCGGCGTTCCGGGAACGAGCCGGTGGAGTACCCCTCCCCCGACCCGGCGCACGGCCCCCGGGACGAGCTCGAAGGCGTGCTGAAGCGAACCTTCGGCGTGCCCCTGTTCCAGGAGCACGCCATGCAGATCGCGATCACCGCGGCCGGCTTCACCCCGGCCGAGGCCGACGGCCTGCGGCGCGCCATGGCGACCTTCCGGCATGTCGGCACGATCGGCGGGTTCGAGGAGAAGTTCATCGGCGGGATGACGCGGCGGGGGTATCCGCAGGACTTCGCCGAGCGCTGCTTCAAGCAGATCCGCGGGTTCTCGACCTACGGCTTCCCGGAGAGCCACGCGGCGAGCTTCGCGCTCCTGGTCTACGCCTCGGCCTGGCTGAAATGCCGGCACCCGGACGTGTTCCTGGCCGCGATCCTCAACGCGCAGCCGATGGGCTTCTACCAGCCGGCGCAGCTCGTGCGCGACGCCCGCGCCCACGGCGTCGAGGTGCGCGGACCCGATGTCAACGCCAGCGACTGGGACTGCACCCTGGAGCCGGCCTCGGAAGCGCCCCCTCCCGGGGTGCCGAAGCGGCTCGCGGTGCGGATCGGCCTGCGGCAGATCACCGGGCTGCCGCAAGGTGCGATGCGCCGGCTCGTGGCGTTGCGGGCCAACGGCTACGCCAGCATCGAGGGCTTGCAGGCGGCCCTGGCGCTACCCCGAAACGCCCTGGAACGGCTGGCTGAGGCCGACGCCTTCCGCTCCCTCGACCTCGACCGGCGGGCGGCCCTGTGGATGGTGCGGACGCTGGAGGGCGGACGCCTCGCCAAGGCCGCGCCGGACGCGGGCCTGGGCCGGCGCGCGCACCTGCTCGAGGCGCCGCTGCCGCTCTTCGCCTTCCACGCCGACGACGGGCTCTTCCGCAACGAGCCGGCCGTGGCGCTGCCGGCCATGCCGGCCTCCGAGCAGGTAGCGGAGGATTATTCCGCCACCGGGCTCTCGCTCAAAGGCCATCCGGTCGCGTTCTTCCGGGCTCGACTCGCCCGGATCGGCGCGATCCCGGCGCGCGAGCACCACGATCCGAGCTTTCCCCAGAACGGCCGCGTCACCGTGGCCGGGCTGGTGCTGACCCGCCAGCGTCCCGGAACCGCCAAGGGCGTCGTGTTCCTGACGCTCGAGGACGAGACCGGCATCGCCAACGTCATCGTCTGGAAGACGGTGTTCGAGGCCAACCGTCGCGCCGCGATGAACGCACGCTTCCTGGCGGTGCAGGGCCGGGTGCAGCGGGCCGAGGGCGTCGTCCACCTCGTCGCCGAGCGGTTCCGCGACCTGACGGAGGAGCTGCGCGCGCTGCGCGAAGGCGGCGTCCGCTTGCCGCCCGAGACCAACGACTTCGGCGCCCCCGTCGATCGCCGGACCTATCGCAGCCGGGACTTCCATTGAGCAGGACGCCGAACCTGTAAAGTCAGGAGCTTGGACAGCCACGAGCCTCGACAGCGGATCGGCCACTTGTATGGTGCGGCCATGCTCCGCTTCGCCCTCGCCTGCCTCCTGCTGATTCCCGTCGCCGCCCGCGCGGACGAATGCGACGGCCTCGCTCAGAGGATCGCCGCCACCACCGGCGGCAAGGTCGGGCGCCGCGCCGGCCCCAGCATCGACATCAGGGTGCCGGGCTCGATCAAGCTCGACCTGACCTGCCGGGCCGAGCCGATCGTCCAGGCGAGTTCCGGCGAGACGACGCCGTCCGCGACCTTCTTCCGCGACCTCGCCATCGCCTCGGAACTGCTCGTCGGCGAGCCGGCCGGCACGGTCGAGGCCGTCATCGCCAAGGCGCACGCCACCGCACTCTCCGAGCGGCGCAAGTCGTTCATCCAGCAGAACGGATGGTCGGCGAGCTGCTACACCGACAGCACCGGCTCGATCCGCACCCTCTGCTCGATCGGCCGCATCCCGCCGGGGTGAGGCGCCCCCTGCGAGCCGGAACCGCCCGTTTTGCTCAGTACTCGATGATGTCTTCCAGCGCGTAGTGCTTCACCGTCTTGCGGTTGGCGATCAGCTCCTCGACCGTCGGCTCGCCGCGCAGCGCGCGGCCGATGGCAAGCTTCGTCGCCTCGTAGTTGGTGCGGTAGAGGTCCTTGCGGTCGAGGTTCTCGTCCTCCGAGCACCGGACGTCGAGCCAGATCATGATGATCATGCACAGCTCGTCGAGGCCGTCCTTGGGCAGGATGCCTTCGATGATGCAATCCACGATGGCGTCCCCGGTGGCCGCCTGAACCACGCCACCGAGAAGCTCGGCATACTCGGCCGTGTGGATCGTGACCTTGGTGGTCATCATCGTGGCCGGGCGCACGAGCTGATTGAGGTCGCGCACCACGAACATCCGCGTGTGGCCCTGCACCTGGCCCATCATGCCGGCGAAGGCTTGGCCGACGGGGCCGCGCGTCGAGCCGATCAGAACCTCGGGCATCGCGTCGGTGTATTGCCCCTCGGCGGCGAGCACGGTCGCCTCGCCCGTGCGGAACCAGATCTCGGACATGTCTCTCGGCCTCGGAAGCGGCGCCCAGGAAACGGCGCGGTCGGCCGCGCAGACATCATCCCCGGCCGCCTTCGTCAACCGTTGGTCCGGACGACAAAGGCGGACGGCGGCCCTGGCCTCCGCAGGCGCGATCGGTCATGCAGGGGGCGACCGAACGGGAATGAACGACGATGAGCGATCCGGACCAAGGACCGGGCCGGGGGCCGGCCAGCGAGCGCGGCTGGAGCCTGTCGGCGGCGCCAGCCGGCGATGGGGTGCGCCTAGAACTCGGGCTGCCCGACGTCGGAGGCAAGCCCATCACCGCCATCCTCGCCCTCAGCCGGTCCGAGGCGCGCGCCTTTGCGCGGACGCTGCTCGCGGCCGCCGGCGACGCCGCCGAGCGCAGCTTCCCGCAGGCGCCGAAGCCCTAGAGCATCTTCTGTGATCGCTAGATCACAGAAGATGCTCTAGGGTGTGGTGAGGATTCAACGATTGGGGATTTCGGCACGGGCGTTGATGTGATTCAAGGCTGCTTTTGGAGAGCCGCCTTTGACTGTCGCGCCTGATCCCGATGTCCTGAGCGACGCGCAGTGGGCACGGTTGGCGCCGCTGATGCCTGGCGGCTGCAAGGGCAAGCGTGGTCCGCGCACGGACAACCGGCTGTTTATGGATGCCGTCCTGTGGATGACCCGGGCCGGTGGGCGCTGGAAGGACCTGCCCGACCGGGACTGTCAGGAATTTCGTGTGGAGGCGGCCATAGTGGACCCGAAGGAGGTTTCCGATGGCACGACGCAAAGCACCCCACATCCCTGACGCGATCCTGGACCAGCTGCTGGCCGGTGCCGATCCGAAGGCGGCGTTTGAAGCTGACGGCCTGCTTGATCGGCTGAAGAAAGCCCTGGCCGAGCGGGCGCTCAACGCCGAGATGGACCATCATCTGGCGGGCGAGGACGCCGGCAACAGCCGTAACGGCTACGGCCGCAAGACGGTCACGACCGAGACGGGCCGGATCGAACTGGCGA